>CAYHTC010000303.1:0-3046 GCA_964359445.1 uncultured Sediminibacterium sp.
ATGAGTGTATTACCTGATTTTTGTATTTGTTAAAAGCCAATGATTTAAAGTACCGGTATTTTAAAATTGCTGGTAATACCTGGGTTATAAAACTCTGCAGCATTACAGATAGCCTTTATCAAAAAGATGAAAGTTCATTCAGGACAAGGGTTGATCGGGAAGGGAAGAGCGGCGATTGATTCAACAGGCCGAAGATCTTCGCCTTGCCGGTGAAAAGGAAAGGGAGGCAAAATCTTTAAGTCGAATTCCAATGCAATTCCTTATAATTTTTTTTGGACCCAACGTATCAAATAAATCGAGGGCCAAGAATAGCCCCCAATGTATTAAAACCAAAATTGCATCTAATTTTACTCTTTAACTAACGAATTGTTTTTCTTTTTAAAGTTTTTAACTTCTACTTCTAGTTGTTTAATCCTTTTTTGTTGCTCAATAACATATAAAGTTAGTTGTTCTATTTTCTCCAGAAAACGAACATTCAGATCATGAATTTCATATCCCTCCGATTGAATAGATTGAAGTGACGGAATATTCGGTAAATGACCTTGTGTTTTAATGAAATCTTCAATAAAACTCAACTTTGGTAATTGAAAACCAGGTTTGAATACATAGTCTGCCCATGTATTTTGAGGTGCAACAGCATATTTTTCAGTGAGTATTCCTTTGCTGACAAAAAGGCCATAATTATTTTTATTTCCTTCACTAATATTCGGGTTGGTTTTATCCAGGAAAATAGCCACATACTTGTTATCCTTATCAATTACCATAGAGGGGCATTCGTTCGCACCTAAGAAAAAATCACTTTTGGTTAAGGTACCGAAAAAGCCTTTGTTATCATTTGCTTGGGTTCCGATACTCAGATTATCATAAAGCTGACTTTGAAAATCACCTACTATATGAAATTTCGATCTTGGTGCAGATGTCCCAACTCCAATATTACCATTGTATCGAATATCCATTCGTATTGCACCTGCAGTCATTAAGGCCAGACTTCCCTGGGTATCGTCTCCATTGTTTCGTATTTGGGTGCCCCACATATCTCCCTTATCCACAGGTCGCGAAATAAAGTATTTATCCGCCATAAGCCACTCAACTTTCAAGTTGTTGTCCTTAGCGGATATATTTGTTTTCAACTTATCTGTTTGAGCCTGCGAATTACCTGTGAAGAAAAGCACAGCAACAAAAAATACCAAAGCCCTAATGATTTTGAAAAAAGTATGTGTGTACATAAAACAAAGTTTAATTAGAATTTATTTTTTAGGTTTAATTAAGTCATAATTGTGAAGTTCATCTGCCTCCTCCCCGGAGAATGGCCAACTGTATACCCTTACATCATCAAGGTACCTGCAGGCAGATGATAATGGTCCTATTTCGTCATGTTTATCAATTCCAAACCCAAATCTTGCGGAAGTCAGTTTCGAATAGTCTTGAGAATTAAAATAGTTCATTGTAGCAACCCTTTCCCCATTCGGTTTATACATCAACACTTTTATGGCATTTTCCTTTTGTGTAAATATGACATGGTACCACCCTTTCTGATTCCCAAAGGAAATAGGATCCCATAGCCACATCTTCCAATCTCTGGTAGGATTTAGGTTAATAAACCGGTTGAGAACAAGCCTGTCACGAATCCTCTCAAGTCCACCTTCATAACCCTTGGATGCTATATGGAAAAAGTGAAAGGCAGTATCGGTAGTGAAATAAGGGACGCTTTGATCATCAGGTGGATAGAGGAATCTGTCTATGTAGGTCCAAAATGATATGGTAAAACCCCTGCGCACATCAAATCCTGGTGTCTTGAATTGAGATGCGGACTCATAAAAGGCAGGTAATGTCACATTACCATAATCAGTCATTAGCAATGCTGATTTCTTATTGCCAAATCTGTCGTCAGTAAAATCGACGCCTCTGGTTGAGATTGAATTTCGCAATCCAACTACATCCCAGATTTGGGTTTCATATGGGTTAATCACTTCATTACAAGGATAAAAAGATGTCGCAGATTTAATGATGTAAAAATTTTCTCTGCCTGGATGATCCATTCCTTCTTTAGCGAGGTAATAGGAGTTATTTCTGTCGTCGTTAATACTTTCCAGACCAAGTTTATAATCATAAAAAGTAATATTCCATGCTTTGCCCAAAAATTTTGTGTCCAATAAGGTACCTTCTTTCTTAGTGCCCCGCTTAATTAAATTGCCAAAACCCAAGGACTGTGAAAATTTCATAGCTAGAGGACTTGAATCATAATACAGGGTAGTGTCGAGGTAATAAGAATACATGTCAATATTATGAAGTGTCTCAGTTTTTCCCCTTTGTGGATGATAATATGGATCATAACCGACTGCAAAGAAATGCCACCCACTTTTAGTAACAGGTGTTTGAAGGGTAACAATGTCTGGGGATGAATAGGTATCATTAGAGTAAATTAAGATGAACTGACATTTAACGCTTGTTCCAACTTTGGTGTATTGACGAACTATACTAATGTCCGGAAGGCTAACAATGCTTACCGGATCATAAGTTTTCAAGTCAGGCTGATCCGAGGAAAAATCAAGGTAAAGCCAAAACGAAACTGTAAATCCTGTTTTTGTTATGTCTTTGTTACTATATACATCAGGTATCGTAATAGCAGCATCTTCCGGCGCTATCTTCTGAATACATGAAGCCTTCGGAAATATTTCTGCGCGCCTAAAAATATCTGCAATTTGTGTCCTTGATTTGTTGACTAATCTGCCATGAAGGCCATTACCGGATACATCATACAGCCGAAGGATTTTTTCTCCTTCCATTTGAAGAGGATATTTTGCTACCATAGAACCCTGCGAGATTCCAAAATTAAAATTGGTCAGAAGAAATAATATAATGAGACCTATTGGCGCTTGCGATATGGCAACATTTCTCATGCTATTTAGTTTTATTTGTTGTTTTCTTCACCTTTACAGAAAGGAAATTGGGAACTGGTCTGAATACGCGAACGTCTTGTAGATTTTTATCTTCAGGAGCACTTCCCGAGGTTAAATAGGGGCCAGCATCGCTTTCTAATGCAGGA
>CAYHTC010000304.1:0-2776 GCA_964359445.1 uncultured Sediminibacterium sp.
TTTGAAATATTGTTGTATTGGGTTTGAAAAAAGCTCATTAATTGGCACTTTGTCAAAGACAGATATGCTGATAAATGAGCGTTTGTAGGCCAGGTGTAGTCGGCAACTGACAATGCAGAGATTTTCGTAATTAGGAATACACAAATTTTGGCAACAAGGAATACACAACTGGGGGTAAAAGTAAATTAGTTTTTATCTGCATCAAAAATTGTTTTACGGTTTTTCATTCTAAAGCTTTTTCCTGTAAGATTGATGACTTCGCATTGATATAATAACCGGTCAAGCAATGCCGTTGCCAATACTTCATCATTGAGCATTGCGGCCCACTCTGTTGGTTTTTTGTTTGTAGTGATGATGAAAGACGTTTTTTCATATAGGTTGTTTATAAAATTGAACAGGCTTACCGCATGATTTTTTTCAACCGGGAAGAGCATAATATCATCAATAACAATCAGGTTGGCTTTTAATAATCTTTTATAATCCGCTTTGGCGGAGAGTGTAAAATCTTTCATTTTAAGCATGTTAATGAGTTCTTCCATTGTTCTAAAATAAGCACTGTATCCCTTGCCGACAGCATCAGCGCAAAGACCTGCAGCCAGGTAAGTTTTGCCAGTGCCGGATGGTCCCATCAGGATGATATTGTAGATCTGGTCCAGCCAGTTTAATTCCCTGAGTTGATTTAAACGTGGCTTCTGCAGACCGTTATCAAAACTGTAGTCATAGGTGTTCAGATTGCAGGAACGGGGCAGCCTGGCTGCCTTCAGGCGCTTTTTAATATCGTTCTGCTCCCGATGCTTAGCTTCTGTGCCAAGGAGCCCGGCTGTATACGCCAGGTAGCCACTTGCTTTTGCTTCTGCTTCCATAACCAGTTGATCAATTTGATGGATGATACCACCCATTTTAAATTGCTGGCAATACTGAGCGATGATTTGTTTGTTGTCCATGATTTATTGTTTGGTTTTTAAAATTGTTTCATAATCTTCAATTGAGCTGGTAGCAGGTTCATTCAATGCTACCGCCGGTAATTTGTTTAATGGATTGATGTATACAATTTTTGGGCAAGGCCGGGAAAAAGAAAGCGCATCCTTTGTAAACTGCTCTACCACCGCCTTAAAGTCGCTTGCACTTACTACCTGGTTATCGCAGCAATAATCCAGTGCTCTTTGAACAATTATTTTTTCAGCGCTTTCAATGACTCGTTTAAAGAGCAGAACCTGATCCCTGTATATATCTCGGCTTTGCCTGGCGGATAGCATTCAAAAAATCCTTTACCTGCAATGGGTTATCCAGTAACAGGCTAAGCTCATGGATGAGTTCATTGATGGCGGTGGATTTATCCCTTGCATGGTCGTTATTTTTAATCTTCAGGCCTTTGCCGGCAGCAACCAGATGTCTGCATATTTCCTGGCTTTGCAAGTCTGAGATAATGATGTGACCCTCTGCCAGTCTCATTGTCACCATGCTTCCTCTTCCTTTGTAGGTACCCAATGGAAGAGAATAGAGGTTGCTCTTCCAGGAGATGGTATTATCTTTTCTTACGGTACAGGTCTTTTGCTTCTGCGGCGGTGGGGCATATTCCATGCAGGGAGTGAGGAATGGCTTTTCAATATTCCATTCTGCATATGGTTCTTTTTTGGTACTGCCATGAACCATCAGATTAGCCGTACGACCCAGCCATCCAAGGGCTTCCTGGTTTAGCGTTTCCAGATCCCGGAAAGGCCTGTTGTACAGAAAATTCTGTTTGGTATATTTTACTACGTTTTCCACCTTGCCCTTACTCTCGGGATCAGAACGCCTGCAGAAGTGAAGCTTGAAAGGCCTTTCCCGGGTATAGGCCTTAAACCGGTCAGTGAGAATGAGGTCCCCTTTGTTTTCGCTTACAATAAAAACTTTATCCTGATCATACACAATTTCATCAGGGATGCCACCAAAAAAGGCAAATGCTTTTTCATGCGCCTCAATGGCAAGTTCACTGGTAAAATACTGATCCAGGAACCAGACATACTTAAACCTGGAACGTGATAAGACAATAGTGAAAAAAAATACTTTGACCCGTTTACCCTGGTTATCCCGCAGGTGGTATTGACCAAAGTCAGCCTGGGCCTGCTTTCCATAAGGAAGTTCCTCTACGGCCTCATATTGCCTTGAAATGCTTGTTTTGGGAATGCGGTATTGTTGGCGAACCCACACTACAAAGTTGAATACCGTTTTAGGTGATTGGGTAGCAAAGTCCGGGAAATGCTCTTTAATCCAATCGTGCATCTGAGCCGCAGACGTATCAGGATACTGCTCTAAACGGCCTTTAACGAAAGCTTCATAAGGAAGAAGATCCTTCCTGCGATCGGACTGCTTTTTCATAAAAAGGTCAAAATCCCTTTCAGTCATAGAAAGGTGATTTTTAACGGTACGCCAGTTCAGTACGAGGGTTCTGCAAATTTGGGAGACAGATAACCCTTCTCTGCTCATTCGGTGTATTTCGTGGTACATCATCAATTTGGTTAAGTATGCATTCATAATTGCCGGATTTATTTCCGGCAAAGTTGATTTTATCCTTTCCGGGGGATCCCCCGGAAAGGATAAAACTCTGCATTCCTTGTTGCCAAAATTTGTGTACTCCTTGTTACGAAAATTTGTGTATTGCTATTTACCGATTACAGTAAATGCTTGCACAATGGTTTTTCTCTCGGTATTGATACCAAGAAATGTGTTTTTCAGCTTTTCAGCAGATACAAATTCACCCTTTTCAAAGAAACTAACATAGATATCGTGCATACGT
>CAYHTC010000304.1:2786-3008 GCA_964359445.1 uncultured Sediminibacterium sp.
TTTTAAACACCCTTATTTGCTCATTAATTGAATGAGCTTCAGGGCTACGACCTTTAACGCATTGGCGCTTATTATCCCATAAATCGGGGCTTATTGTACGCTTGAGAGCTATTTCAACTCTTATCCCATTTAATGAGATGCGTAAGTACAGCGGAGATTTCTTTTCTGAAGTGACTTTGTACCTTTTAATGTAGATTAAAAGTGACAAATTCATAAAATTAC
>CAYHTC010000305.1:0-3002 GCA_964359445.1 uncultured Sediminibacterium sp.
CGGAAGACCTCTGCGGCCGCAGAGGTCTTCCGGAATTATGGCATTGATCTTAAAGAAGACCAATACAGAACAACAACCGGTTTACGTACTAAAGAGTTTGTGCAATGGTGGTTCTCCTATTACAAAATAGACACAGCAGAATTCGAAAAGGCAGAAAAAATTATTGTAAAAAAAGTATTGGATAAGATTGAGCAGAAAGGAAAAATCATGCAGGGTGTACCTTATATTTTTGATTTTTTTTACAATAAGCAATTTAAAATAGGGCTGGCTACTTCCTCTCCGCCCGCATTAATTGAACTGGTAGTTGGAATGACAGGAATAAAAGAATATGTACATGCCACTGCATCAGCAGAAGACCTCCCCTTCGGAAAACCACACCCGCAGGTATACCTGAATTGCGCGTCATTATTAAACAGCTCACCATTGGAATGCATCTGTTTTGAAGATTCATTTAATGGATTAATTGCGGCAAAAGCGGCAAGAATGAACTGTGTAGTGGTTCCGCATTTCTCGGAGATTAAAAAAGAGAAATGGGGCGCCGCAAATCTGAAACTATCTTCCCTTCAAAACTTCGGCGAACTGTATTTCAACTTACTCAATTCCTGATCACGCCCTATCCAATTTATATATTTACAACTACAACAAAAAAGAGCCCCGCTTCTTAGCGGGACTCTTTCAAATCATATCTAAGATCAGTAAAATCTGAGATGAATTATTTGCTTTTCAGGTTTGGATGCGGAGCAGGAACAGTATTTGGTCCTTCCTCGGTTGTAGCCTGAAGATCAACCGTATTAGCATCGCCATCCTGTGCATATACAAATAACAATCTGCTTTCAGAAATACCCTGTTTCTCAACTAAGTATTTGATAACAGCGTTTACTCTTTCCCAACTTAATTGTTGCGCAGATTTGCTGGAAGCACCATATCCGATAACTTTTACTTTACAGTTTGGATTGGCCTTAATTTTATCAGCAGCGCTGGCTAATATACCCTGTGCACTTTTAGACAGTTTAGCATTGTTTTTGAACTGAATACTTGGTAAATTACCAACTACACATTCATTTTTGTCGACAGGTTTCCAGTTAGCCAATACATCTTTGATTTCTTTGCAACAAGCCGGCTCAGGACAAGTACCTACACCATCATTGTTTACCGGGAAACATGATTTTTGAGTTAATACTTCCTTGTCTTTGAAGTCAGGAACACCATCACCATCAGTATCTTTAGAAACACCATGGCTATCAACCGGGGTACCTTTTGGAGAATTTGGCTCAAGGTCAAACTGGTCCGTTACACCGTCATTATCAGCATCCGGCAAAACCACTTTAGGCATTTTCATATGCTTAGGTGAGTTCAGCTCGTTGTAAACAAAATTGTTTGGATTGATCCACCAAAGTGGTTCAACTTTTTTGGCGGCATTGCCAATGTTTACATTTAATCTTACGGAAGTATAAGAGAGGTAATCATTGCTGTTACCTGCTTTCCAGGCATCAAGATAATCATATCCCGGAGTACTGAATGTATATTTCTGCTCAAAAGCAAGATTATGCCTGTTGCTCAGTTTAAAGGCAATACCGGCACCCAGATCAAGACCATGGAACAAGGCATAAGAGTAACGGTTGTTATATTTACTTCCGGCAAAAGTGGTGATCGTTCCGGACTGGTGATTAGCGCCATTGGGAAGTACCTGGCCATAGTAAATAGAATAACCACCAGGCTGGGCGCCACCCGGATTCTTGTAAAGAACACGTGATGCGTTCAGGCTATAACCTCCCAATACATAAATATTGGTTTTAGGATTCCCCCGGTAATGACTGATTGTATTCAGTGAAGCCAGAACATCAACGCTCAACTGGTGCGTAGTACTTTTGTATGCATTTTGTCCTACACTGGTCCCATATACACTGGGCGTTCCGGAGTTCAAGAGGCTGGTTATACCGGTTCTGATTGAAAAGACATTGGTCAATGCTTTTCGTAAAGTAACGGTACCGCCAAATCCTGTTTTAGCTTTAACATCTCCAACAACAGATGTTAAACCGGCTCCGAAGCCTAGTTCCCACTGGTTGCGGGGCTGGGCGGGATAAGGATACTGGTTGTTCAGGAACTCATTGTGCTGAGGTAAATTTTTTACTGAGACTTTAGAAGTATCCTTCCAATCCCAACCCCAATCTGTTTGTGCCATACCCACCGACTGTATCAGAACGATGAATGCAGCCACTAAAATGTACTTTTTGCTTGCCATAGTGATATTTATTAATAAAAATAATGATTTGCAATTGGAAACATGCCAAAATTATGCATTATGAGGGAATTCTACAATTTTTACCTTCATTAAATATTTACGGTTAATCACAAGTATTAGACCCCGGTAAATCAATTAACGCTGCATCTATGTAACATATTGCCCATATCAACACTATATTGCAGCATATTTCACCCATGAACTTAGCAAGAAAGGTTATATCGGAAGAGCTTACCCGGTTCGAACTGCACTTTAAAGAAGCTGTTAAAAGCAGAATTCCTTTGCTGGACCGGATCATGCAATACATCGTTAAACGTAAGGGAAAGCAGATGAGACCCATGTTTGTGCTGTTATGCGCCAGACTGGGGGGGAAGATTAATGAAAGCACATATCGTGCCGCATCCCTGGTTGAACTCGTTCATACTGCCACCCTCGTGCATGACGATGTGGTAGACGGTTCCATGGAAAGAAGGGGGGTTTTCTCAGTAAATGCCCTATGGAAGAATAAAATTGCCATTCTGGTTGGCGACTACCTTTTATCGAAAGGTTTACTGCTTTCTTTATCCAATAAGGACCACCTGGTTCTCGAAATTTTAACAGAAGCTTTTAAATTGATGAGCGAGGGAGAACTGCTTCAATTCGAAAAATCACGAAAACTCAACCTGAAAGAAGACATTTATTATGATATTATCAAAGGCAAAACAGCTTCCTTACTGGCATCCGCCTGAGCGACAGGAGCTTCTACCACTTTTGAAAATCC
>CAYHTC010000306.1:0-2993 GCA_964359445.1 uncultured Sediminibacterium sp.
CCCCCCCCCCCCCCCCCCCCCCCCCCCCCCCCCCCCCCCCCCCCCCCCCCAAAGGATAACCAGGTAATCTGACTAAAATCAATTTTGTTATACTCAATTGTCTTGTCGAATTTCGTTTTTATATCTGATTACCATGACACCAGAGAGACGGGAGAAATTAACAAGTGTTCTTAGCAAAAGACAGGCTGATTTAACGGTGGTGATGGAGAATGTTCATGATCCGCATAATATATCCGCTGTTATGCGAACCTGTGAATCGGTGGGTATACAGGATATCTATGTGCTCACCACTATCATGCCCCGGCATAAAAGATTCGGTGTTAAAAGCAGCAGCAGCGCCGCCAAATGGCTTACGATTCATCAGTATACGGATGCAGTTGACTGTTTTACCGCTCTCAGAAGAAACTATGATACGATTCTGGCTACCCATCTCGCCGCGGATTCCATTGGTCTTTATGAGATTGATTTTACCAAACGAATCGCGCTGGTATTTGGCAATGAACACGATGGGGTTAGCGATGAGATAAGGGCCATGGCTGATGGCAATTTCATTATTCCACAAATGGGTATTATTCAAAGCCTGAATATTTCTGTTGCCTGTGCGGTAGCTGTTTATGAAGCATTACGGCAAAAGAAAACAGCGGGCCATTATGAAAAAACTTCCTTACCGGCAGAGAGGGTAAACCTTTTGCTGAAAGAATGGGGGTTCACTGATAATGATCTGAAATAATCAGTAGTATTATTTTTTTTCTTCTTCTTCCTGTAACTGCCGTTTTTCAGCCTTTTTGGTTAAGTAGGTGATACTTACATTCAATTCAAATCCAATAAGCAGTATCAATGAGTTGATATATACTAATATCATGATAATAAGCACAGTGCCTATAGATCCATATATTTTATTATAGCTGGCAAAATTATTAACCCAGTAAGAAAAAAGAATAGTGGTGATAAGGATGAGTGCCGTGGCCAGGATGGAACCCGGTGATAAGAGCGCCCATCGTTTTTTTACGGAAGGAGCAAACTTATAAATGAAAGCGATGCCGTAAAACAAAAGGCTGAGAATGGTGACCCATCTTATTCCGCTCCACCAGAATATCCGGGTATCCTTTTTTACATGAAAGACCGTTTTTAAAACAAAACCCAGTTGCTCCTCCCCGGGGAATAAGGCAAGCGCAGAAATCAGGATCAATACGATCAGTAAAAAAGTTAAGCGAATTGCCCTCCATCTCTGGTGCAGGAAAATGACTTTATGTTCCTGAATGGATTTGTCAAATGTCCGGATGATACCGATCATTGCATTGGACGAATAAAATATCAGCAGGAAAAAACCGAATGAGAAAATACCTACGTGCTGGATATCCAATAAATCGTTTAAGATATTCGCGATAAAATGGTAGGTGTCTGAATTGGGTGTAATGTCTTTAAACAGGCTCAGTATTTCTTTTTTAAAACTATCCGGTTTGGGAAATAACGGAATTAATGAGAAAAGAAAGAGGATACCTGCAGGGAGGGCCATGATCAGGTTAAATGAGATAGCAGCGGCCCGCTCGTTCAATCCCACTTTATTAATCTGCTTCAGAAAAAAATTGACAACATCATACACGGGTAATCCACTGAAGCCGGGTATTACCCATGATTTACTCTTTCGGAGTAAAAAGGCAAAAGGGGGCCATCGTAGAAGTATGCGTTCAAATCTGGTCAATGTATTCCGGGTTGGTTAATTTGTTTTTTTGCCATATACATATCCAGCGCTTTTTGATATTCTTTGGCATATTGGTTATGTTCCGTAAAACTACTGCTGAAATGATGGTAACCACTAAAATCACTTTTTGCAACGAAAAAAAGATAATCTGTTTTTGGGGCATCCAATATCAAATCAATGGTTTTGGATGAGGGTGTACAGATTGGTCCTGGTGGCAGTCCCTTTCTTTTATACGTGTTATAAGGAGAGGGGTTTAAAAGGTATTTTTCATATACGCGCGTTATGCTAAAATCCTTCATCGCGAATTTGATGGTTGGACAAGCCTGCAAGGGCATGCTTTTGCCAAGCCTGTTAATATACACACTGGCTATCTTTATTTTATCACTATCGTAGTTGGTTTCTTCTTCTACTATGGAAGCCAGTATATATACTTCTTCTGAACTAAGGCCAATGGCTTGCGCCTTTTCCAAACGTCCTTTACTTTGCCAAAAAATGTTTTTTGTATCGGATAGCTTTCTGAGTATCTTTCGAAGTGGTGTGTTCCAGTAAAAAGCATAGGTATCCGGAATAATCACCGTAAATAACCTGTTTGTATCAATATCCAATCCCTTCAGCGAATCATTGGAGGAGAGGTATTTCATGACAGCGGTTGAGTCTGTCGAAAAATTTTTCCCGATCAATTTTGCAAGGTCTTCTTTTGTGCGCAGGCGGTTGATGATCAGTTTAATTTCGGCCAAACGGCTATTCTTAAATATGCGGGAAATGGTTACCAGGCTCTGGCCTTTTTTTATTTCATATTTTCCGGGCTTCACTTTATTCCAGACGCCCATTCCTGTGGCTAAAAAAGAAAAAATAAATTTATTCCCAATGATACCTTTTTCCTCCAGTTCATTCAGAATAGTGGTTTTGTCTTTTTTGTTTTCTGAAATAATGATAAAAGCGGATTTTCCTTCAAAAGAAGTTGCGGAAGAAAGAAAGAGCCGGTAAAATACAAGGGCTATGAAGAAGAGTAATAGTATCAGTTGCGAAATAATTCTTTTCATTGGTTCAAATTAAATAAAAAACCCTGCCTGAAGTTACAGACAGGGCAGTTAAATTGGCAGAATAGATTATTTTTTGCCTGAATCAGGTTTTGCGGTAACAGTGTTGGCCGGAACAGTAGCTGCCGGGGCAGGCGCTGTTTGGGTAGTATTCACTTTTTGCAGAAGATTTTCGGTTCCTGTGGAAGTTGCACCGCCTTTCAGGAATAAAGTAGAAAATACCGCTAATGTGGCAATAATGCCTGCAAACA
>CAYHTC010000307.1:0-2989 GCA_964359445.1 uncultured Sediminibacterium sp.
TTCGTTCTTTCGCTTTGTGTCCGAGCGGTTCAATTAATTCTGTGTAAAGATTTGGGTCGCCAGAAATAAATTCCCAAAACTTTTGACCGCAATATTTATAATAATCACCTTTGTCCGGTTGATTGTCTCTGCCGTAACAACAACCATTTACGGCTACTATGTTGAGCTTTGAATTGCTTGTTCTTAAAGTCTTTTTAGCTGTTTTAAAGTCAGTAACCATTTTTGCAATTTGTGAACTGTTGCCCCAATTCGGACCTGATTTAATAGTTACAATATTTCGTATTCCGTTGTCGTCAAATTCAAGATCAATGTTTGTGATGCCCGATTTGCGACCGCCATATACTTTACCATTTATGAATATTGCAAGTCCTTCCAACCAGTCGCCAAAAATAGTTTCTTCGTTTGAGGAAATATGTGCATCTACAATTCCACGAACAATTTCGTCCGCAGTCAGAACATATTTGGCTTTAAATAAATATGGATTTTTGCGCTTAAGTACTTGTGCTAACTTTAAACCGTCAAGGCTTTGAATACGCTTTGCGTGAAATGTTCCAATGTTTTTCTCAACGTATTGCGATACGTCTTTTAGGTTCAGTTTTTTCATACTTTATTTTAGGTTCCAATAGATATAATTCTACGGGCTTTAATTGGTCTTTAACCATTTTGTAATATTCGGGAACAATTTCAATTCCTATTGAATTTCTTTTCATTCTGTTTGCAACCGATAGTGTCGTTCCTGAACCCATAAAAGGGTCAAGTATGGTGTCGTTCTCTTTTGTGAATAGTTTTATAAACCACTCTGGTAATTCTTGTGGAAATGCTGCACTATGATTTTTATTGTTGCACTCTGTTGCTAAATGCAAAACATTTGTTGGATAGGCTTTATCTCGGTCGAGCCAATTGGAAATGTTTTTACCAAAGCCGCTTCCAACTTTTGAATTGTCCCGAGTTTTGTCGGTGTCGGAAAGTTTTTTTAAACGTGTTTTAGTCCAGTCGCCCATTGGAACCATTACTTCCTCTTGGTACATATTGAAGTGTTTGTTCTTGTTGAATTGTAAAAGTCTTTCCCAAGAATCACGAAAACGATTAGGCCACTTTCCCGGATAAGAATTTTTTTTGTGCCATATAAATTCCTCCGTCCATAACCAACCTTGTTTACGCATTGCAAGTATAAGTTCCATAACGTATGTGCTACGCTCACCTTCGACAACTTTTTCTTTGATGTTAAGCACAAAAGTTCCTGTCGGTTTAAGAACTCTTAAAAGCTGTTCGGATATTGGAAGGAACCATTCTACGTATTTGTCTGCGTGAATGCCTCCATAAGTACTTTTCCGTTGGTCCGCGTATGGTGGAGAAGTTACAATAAGGTCAACAGAATTGGCAGGAAGTTTTTTAAGTTCTTTTTTGCTGTCACCAAGATATAAGTCAGTTGTAATTTCCATATTTAATTGTCGTCTTGTCTACAAATTTAGCGTTTTTTGAGCAATATTTTTCGGTCTGTTTATAAGTCGTAAAACGCCTGTCTGTCGGTCTTTTTACAATGCCCTATACGGTTTGCGGGCTTGCGAAGGTGGCGATTTTAACCACAAAACTTCATACGAAGCACTAAACCGCCACTTTTGCAAGCCCGCTGTTAGTGGCTGTGCTGGTCTGTCACTATGAGCGACTTTAAATATTCAATGGAAACTCCATCTTTTTTTCTATGCAGCATTGCGTGGCAATTTGGGCAAACAGGTCGAAGGTCGTTTAATGGGTCAACCGTGTACTGTTTACCAACTTTAGCAACCTGTGTCAAATGATGCACATGAATAAAGTCTTTGCCAATGTCACCATAAACTTGCTCAAAATTAAAGTCGCAAACTGCGCAAGAAAATCCGAAATGTTTTAAGCAAATTTTACGAGCAAAAGGATTTCTCTCATACTTGGTAAGTGTCACTTGATTCGGTGTTCCTTCTGTATAAATTTTTTGTGTGTGGTCTCGCTGTGGAATGAAAGGATTATGTCTAATTTTTTGAGTATTTAAAAAGTCAAACCAAACCGCTTCGAGTTCATCAACAATGTCTGGTCTGACTGTAATGCCCGATGCTTGAGGTGTCCATGAATATTGCTTTGAAAGGTTTCCTGTTTTTAAAATGTCAATTGTCAGTATTGGCTCTTTCTCTGGGTTTAGTAAAACTTCAAAATCAATTTGAATAAAAAGTCCTTGACGATTTTCACCGCTCCAATGTTTTTCAGGAAAAGGTGTTGTCATTGCAAACCCTGCGGCAATAATTCCTTTAGGTTCTGTTCCAAGTTTGACAAGAAAAATTCGGTCGCCGATTTGAATAGATTTAGTATTACCACAACTCCAACGCAGTTTGGTTTTACCCGTTTTGTCAACTTGCTCAATGTCGTCTTCGATGGTATCCCAAGTCCACCGTTTAGGGTTCCACACAAATAGGTATGTGTACATATTATTGGGATTTGTTCAAAAGCATAGCCATTAACGTTTTGCAGCTACCAGTAGTTGGCGTTTGGAACACTCCACTGTCTATAACCACAAATGGTTGTTTAAAGATACTAAACTTTCTATTACCTCGTCCGCGCCAATTACTGGTAGGTGCTGTTACTTGCTGGGCTTCTTTTCGTTCTAAGGTCTGTCGTGTCAAGTTTGCACTGTCCCTGTGTGTTGGCTTGCATGCTCTTTTTATTTTTTTTGTCGTTGCTTGTGTGAATATAAAAATAAAATGTGCTTGCAATGGCGTTGAAAATTATTTTGTTAAACTCCTCGTCCAAAACCAACTGT
The DNA here is from genome assembly GCA_964359445.1 of uncultured Sediminibacterium sp. Taxonomy (GTDB): domain Bacteria; phylum Bacteroidota; class Bacteroidia; order Chitinophagales; family Chitinophagaceae; genus Sediminibacterium. The sequence goes on from CAYHTC010000307.1 coordinate 2,786, forward strand.
GTCTCGATACATTTGTGGCGAAATGTCGGCATTTGTTTTGAAAAAACGACTAAAATAATATTCGTCCTGGTAGCCTAACTCATAAGCAATTTCCTTAATGGCTTTGTTGGTAAGATAAAGTTCCCTCTTGGCTTCTATGATAATCCTTTCAGAAATTAAATCTGTCAGCGTTTTATTAAAATGTGTTTTTGTAATTTTTGCTAA
>CAYHTC010000308.1:0-2984 GCA_964359445.1 uncultured Sediminibacterium sp.
GACTACATACGCTATTTCCCGCTCGTTTTTCATGCTGTCAAAACCAACAATGGTATAGTAACTAAGATTGGCCAGCAGGTACAGTCCAATGATAAGAGCAATGCCGATAAAAATACCCCTGGGTATGTTTTTTGCGGGCTTATCCACTTCGTTACCAAAATTAATTGTTTGCTGGTAGCCGCCATAGGTAAATGAAACAGCAATCAAACTCACACCCAAACTTTGTATCCAGCTCATATTGGACACTACCGGAGCTGTTACTATGGATGCTGTTTGTATAACATCATGATGAGGAAAGAAAAGGGCCAGTATTAACACAACGATCATCCCAATCTTTATCAGCATTAAAATATTCTGTGCCCTTGAACTCATACGCAGTCCACGTAAATTGATCAGGTAAAAAATAATGATTGCACCGCAACTAATCAGGGCTTTATCAATATCTGTCCAGGCAACCTGTGGAAATAATTTGGTAATATACCCGCTACCGATTAAAGCAACGCCGCTTAAACTGGCAGCATTACTGATGAGTATGATACAATTGATCGCAAAAGCGATACTGGGATGATAAGCATAAGAGAAGATTTTATAATAGCCACCTGTAACCGGATAACGGCTTCCAATCTCGGCATAGGTAAGCGCCCCGCATAAGGCAAAGAATCCGCCCAATAACCACGCGGTAAAATATACAGACGGCTCAATGGCATCTTTGGCACTGGTTGCCGCCGTTCTAAAAATACCCATCCCTATCACCAATCCCACAACGATCATAGTGAAACTGAACAGATTTAACTTTTGTTTTTCCTTCATAGCGTTAGTAGTGTGGGATTAAATGTAGGAAACTTAATGGAAAGTCAAAGGTGAATTGTCAAACGTGAATCGTGAGTCGTGAGTAAATATTCACGATACATTTTTCGGTTTTAATTGATTGCCGCAAATTCTCAGCTTAGCATATTTTCATTGCTAATCTGCCATCTGTGGCAATTATTTTTCAGATCTGTTTCGATAATTCGTAATAATTCGTGTAATTCGTGTAATGGAGATTTATTTAATCAGGCATACTACCCCTAAAATTGAAAAAGGCATTTGTTATGGACAATCTGATCTGGATGTAACAGAAACTTTTAAAGAGGAAGTGGCGGGTATTCAACCTTTTGTCCCTCAAAATGTGGAAACCGTTTACAGCAGTCCGCTGCAACGATGCCGGAAACTGGCCGAAGCGCTGTTTCCGCATCATCCGGTTCAGTTACACAGCGATCTCATGGAACTGAATTGCGGCAGTTGGGAAATGCAGCCATGGAACGAAATACCAAAAGCAGAAATACAACCCTGGATGGACGACTTTGTTAATATCCGGGTACCTGATGGAGAGAGTTATTTACAAATGCATAACAGGGTCATTCACCGTTTTAAGGATATCAATCTGCAACCAAAACCGGCAGTGATTGTGGCACATGGTGGTGTATTAAGAAGTATTCTTTCGCATATTACCCATACCCCTCTGAAAGAATCTTTTGATGTGTTTACCTGCCACTATGGTTGCGTTGTGAAGCTGGTTATAGAAAATGATAGATATACGCATGAAATGCTTTATAATATTTCATTAGCCGGTAAGGAATGGCACAGACCGAGTGAAATGTGAATCGTGAAACGTGAGATATAAGTATCGGATGTTCACTTAGATTATCTTATTACCTATTACTTACTACTTTTACATACTACCTTTATAAAAAAACATCCATGAACTTCCACCTCGATGAACTGCTAACGGTAACTTTTACTTTGTTTGCGGTGATAGATATAGTGGGTTCAATCCCGCTGTTAATTTCCCTGAAAGAAAAGATGGGGGCAATCCGTTCTTTTCAGGTAACCATTGTTTCAGGTGGATTGATGATACTTTTTTTATATCTCGGAAAACCTTTTTTAAAAATATTAGGACTGGATATCCGGTCCTTTGCAGTTGGCGGATCGGTGGTAATTTTTTTATTGGGTTTAGAAATGGTACTGGGCCATGAAATATTCAAAGGAGATAAAAATGCGCAAGCCGGAACAGTGGTACCCATTGCTTTTCCAATTATTGCAGGGAGTGGCACCTTAACAACCATTATGTCGCTAAAAGCGAATTTTGATCAAATGTATATTCTGGCAGGTATTTTAATCAATTTAGTGATTGTATATATCGTATTAAAATCATTAAAAGCAATTGAACGATTCCTGGGGCCCGGGGGATTATTGGCAGTTAGAAAATTCTTTGGAGTGATACTCCTGGCCATCGCAGTAAAAATATTCAGCAGTAATATCGGGGCATTCGGGAAGTAGCTTATTGCGAAGTTCCGGCTAACAATACACCAGATTGTAAATATTTTTAAAATAGTATTGTACTTAATTTTAACGATGATCAAAGCTACCTGTTGCATATGAAAAGAAGCTATTACACCGTTGGCCTGATAATGTTGACTTTCTTCGTCATCTCTTTTTTAACGAACGTTATTGGCCCGCTAATACCCGATATGATAAAAGGGTTCAACCTCAGCCTTACGCTGGTTGCATTACTGCCTTTTGCCTTTTTTATAGCTTATGGCGTAATGTCCATTCCTTCAGGTATGCTCATTGAACGTTACAGAGAAAAGAAAATCATGATAGCCGCTTTTATAGTTGCCCTGGCAGGCTCATTGCTGCTGGCTCTTTTCCCCAATTATTTATCGGCGGTATTTTCTTTGTTTTTGATAGGCTGTGGAATGGCCATGCTGCAAGTTGTAATCAATCCGCTTTTACGCACCGCTGGCGGCGAAGAAAATTATGCGTTTTATTCAGTACTGGCGCAGCTTATTTTCGGTCTTGCCTCTTTTGTAAGCCCTTTGGTTTATTCCGGGCTTGTGTTCCGGCTACATCAGAATACCCACAACAACCAACTCTTTTCTGCTTTAAACAAACTCGTTCCTGCCCAATTACCATGGATTTCACTCTACTTCCTTTTTGTTATT
>CAYHTC010000309.1:0-2951 GCA_964359445.1 uncultured Sediminibacterium sp.
GGAAAATAACAACACATCGGAATCGGAAATTCCATTATTACTGGAAACTGTTTATCAGAAATACCATTATGATTTCAGGCAATATTCCGAAGCGCATATCAGGCGCAGGATCATGAACAGGATGGCGATGTCGGGATTAGAGGATGTTTCTCAAATGCAATCGAAGATTCTGAGTGATGAAACATTTGCTTCCAGACTTTTGCAGGATCTGTCCATAACAGTAACCGAAATGTTTCGTGACCCGGGCTTTTACAGGTCATTACGTGAAAATGTAATACCTGTTTTAAAAACCTATCCTTTCATAAAAATATGGCATGCCGGCTGCTCCACAGGAGAAGAAGCCTATTCCATGTCGATTATTTTGCAGGAAGAAGGTTTGTATGACAGAACCACGATATATGCTACAGATTTTAACCAGCAGGTATTGAGCAAAGCGAAAGAAGGAATTTTTTCAAACGAATTGATAAAGGAATATACGATCAATTATCAATTGTCGGGAGGAAAAGAATCCTTTTCGGACTATTATACATCCAATTATAATAACGTCATCATGAATCAATCTTTGAAAAAAAACATTGTATGGGCTAACCATAATTTGGTTACTGATGGTGTATTTGCAGAGGTACACCTGATATTATGCAGAAATGTGCTTATCTATTTTGAAAGGGATTTACAGAATAAAGTACAAACCCTTTTTTATAACAGCCTGATCAATGGCGGCATCCTGTGCCTGGGTTCAAAAGAAGGATTGCGCTTTACAGATCTATATGAAGAATACGTGGAGTTGGATAAAAAACAACGAATATTTAAAAAGAGGTATTAATCAATGATGCAGTATGAAGCAATTGTGGTTGGAGTTTCTTCCGGGGGAATGAATGCGATGAAAGTCCTGTTTTCTATTTTACCAAAGGATTTCAGCATCCCGGTCATTATTGTGCAGCATGTTGGTTCGCATTCCGATAACCAATGGATAAAAATGTTAAATGATAAAAGCGATCTCTATATAAAAGAGGCGGATGAAAAAGAAAAAATTGAACAGGGAACGGCTTACATTGCGCCGGCTAATTATCATTTATTGATCGGGAAAAATAAAACATTTTCGCTGACGGTAGATGAACGTGTTAATTTTGCAAGGCCATCGATTGATGTCCTCTTTGAATCTGCTGCCGAAGTATATAAAAGCAAATTGATCGGAGTGGTACTTACAGGTTCCAATAATGACGGAACAAAGGGTATAAAACGAATAAAAGAGTACGGTGGTTTAGCCATTATTCAGGATCCAAAAACAGCTGAATCCGCGTATATGCCGGCATCAGCTATTACTGCTGTTAAAGCGGATTATATTTTATCACTGGAAGATATTTCATATTTACTAATACAATTAGGCAACGGTATTAAAACATATTTAACATGAACCAATCAATCAAAGCCAAATTATTTACAGGGTTTTCTGTTATTGTGCTCATACTCATTACTGTAGCATTTTTTATGACGAATAAATTAGCGGAAACAAACAGCAGGTTGGAAAACCTGGTAGATGTTTCCTCAAAAAAGGTCAGCCTTTCCCAGGAAATACTTATAGATGTGCTTAATGTTGGAAGACAAGAGAAGAATATAATACTTGAAAAGGACATATTCAAAATGGAATCCTACCGTAGCAATATGAATAAAGTATTGTCTGCACTCGATAAAAAAATATCCGGGTTCCAGGAATTAGCGGATGAAAAAGGCATAAAGGACATAAGTGAGTTCAAAACGCTTTGGGATGAATATAAAATCTCTCTCGATGAAATCGTTCTGTTGGCTATGAAAAGTGAAAAAGACAAGGCATTTGAAATATCCGGCATAAAAGGCTTTAAAACCAGGGAAAATGTGACCATCCTCATGGAAAGAATCATTACAAGGAATGAAAAGAGGATGGCGGAAGATAAAAGAATAAGTGATGAAAATTATAAATCTTCGCTTAACCTGATTATCGTCCTGATTATTGCAGGGCTTATTATCTTGATGATTATCGCTTACTGGATTGTCCGGGGTATCACCAAAAGAATTTCATTTATCGCCAAAGAAGCTGAAAAAATTGCCAGTCGTGAGTTTGCGGGCGATAAACCAGAAGACAAAACCAAAGATGAACTGGAACCGGTTTTCAATTCACTGATCAATATAAGTGAAAGTTTTCGTGAGGTAACCGAAAATGCCAACAATGTTGCTTCCGGGGATTATGCAGTTGACTTTACACCGCGCTCCGACAGGGATACTTTGGGCAATGCTTTAAAGAAGATGACACGCTCATTACGTGAAACAACCGCGGCAAATGAGAAACACAATTGGCTTACCGCGGGTCAAAATCAACTCAATGAAAAATTAATAGGAGATCAAAGCATAGAAGAACTGGCAACCAATACAATTGGTTTTTTATGCGCTTACCTGAAAGCGAACATAGGAGCCGTTTACCTGTTTAATGATGAAGATAAAGCATTGGTGCTTAACGGGCAATATGCCTTTGTGTCTCCTGAAGACACGAAAGAAAAATTTGCATTGAACGAGGGGCTGATTGGCCAGGCAGCACGGGAACAAAAACAAATTTCTTTAAGAGATATAACGGAAGAACAAATACGCATCACTTCGTCTGTTTTGAATGCCAAACCAAAACATTTGCTCATTACTCCTTTTTTGTTTGAAGGTAAAACATTGGGCGTAATAGAAATAGGCCGCCTTACTGGTTTCAGCGAAACGGAAAAAGAATTTATCAATGCTTCTATGGAAAGTATTGCAATAAGCGTTAATTCGGCTATTGCAAGAAAACAAATACAGGAATTGCTTGAAGAAACAAAGGTTCAGAGTGAAGAACTTCAGATGCAGCAGGAAGAACTAAAACAAACGAATGAAGAGTTGGAAGAGCAGACACAAAACCTGAAACAGCAACAGGAGGAATTGCAAATGACCAATGA
>CAYHTC010000310.1:0-2941 GCA_964359445.1 uncultured Sediminibacterium sp.
AAACGCAGTGGAATAACGGAATCGCATCAGAAATTGAAATTTTTGATTATCATTAAACTTAAAAAATAATGAGAAAACTTAAAAATATTCACCCGGGTGAAATATTGAGTGAAGAGTTCTTGTTCCCTTTGGGCTACTTCATACTCTTTACATCTTTATCTGTTGACATAATTACGCCGTTTGTTTACCATAACCAGCTGTATGTTGACACACTATTTCAGTTATTTGTTAGAATACATATCCTTACACCGGAAAATAACTTTCAATATTAATAAAATCGGAACTACGTATTATTAATATTAAAAAATTGAAAAAGACATAAACTAATGAATAAGATAATAAACTTTGGAGAAGATGTTGCAGGATATAATATTCCCGTTTTAAATGAACGGGAAATAAGAGCTGCGGCAGGAATACTGTTTTTAATAATGTTTATCTCAATCCTGACGGTAATTCTGAAGGGTAATTTTTTGCTGTTAAAATATGCGGTTACAATATTTCTTACAGATATTGTTATACGTGTCTTTGTTAATCCTAAATTTTCTCCTTTTTTAATAATCGGGCGTTTGATTGTCAGGAACCAGGTGCCGGAATATGTTGGGGCTCAGCAAAAAAAGTTTGCGTGGATAATTGGTGTAGTTCTGGCGGCAATAATATTCATTCTCCTGGTAGTATTAAATTCATATAGCCCTATAACAGGGCTAATCTGTCTGATCTGCCTTACTTTCTTATTTTTTGAAACGGCTTTTGGAATTTGTTTAGGGTGTAAATTTTATTCAATCCTTTATAAAGAAAAAGCTCAATACTGCCCCGGTGAAATTTGTGCTGTAAAAACAAAACAGGATATTCAAAAAACAACCGGGGTTCAGATACTTATTATTTTGGGATTTATTGTATACCTCTCACTGGCAGTCTTTTTATTCAATGATAATTTTAGTAAAAAACCATATGACTTGTTTGGAATTGCAAGTTCTGCACAAGCTAAATAAACAGGAGAAAAAAATGAACACAAATAAAATGAAGTATTGCTTCCTTCTTATGGTTACAGGCTGCCTGCTTCTGGTGTATCCATTGATGGAGGCATAAGGAATCACGGGCAATCTGGTCAATGCGTCTCACGAAGCGGTTGTTATTTCAGGTGCAGGGTTAACATCAAAAGTTACAAGTTTTTTATACTATCCCGGTACCCCCTGCCAATGGGAATAGCTACTCCATTAACTTCAACCATTTCGGCTGTGTATGATTCAATCTTGCTTATTGAAACTATAAATGACCGGTGAACCCGTTTGAAGAGATTGGCAGGTAAAAGAACCTCAATTTCATGCGTACTCATTTTTGAAATGTACTCATTTTTTGTTGTAGTGATTTTGATGTATTCCCGTTGACTTTCAATATAAGCAATCTCTGAGAATAAAATTTTCACCTTCTTTTTTTGCACATTCAGAAATATAAAATCTTTTATCTCCTGGCTTTCAGTTGGTTTCTGGTGTTCTCTTTGTGCTGTTTTTACCTTGGTTACTGCCGTTAAAAAACGCTCAAAAGCAAATGGCTTTAACAGGTAATCTGTTACGTTCAGGTTAAACCCCTCCACCGCATATTGATGATACGCGGTTGTAATGATTACCGCAGGTGGATGTGTAAGCGTTTTTAAAAAAGCCATCCCTTTTAATTTAGGCAGGTGAATGTCTAAAAAAATAAGGTCGGTATGATTATCCCTCAAATAGTCAGTTGCCAGAATAGCGTCTTTGAATGTTCCCTGTAATTCCAGGAACGGTACCTGTAAAATATAGTCCGATAAAACTTTTACTGCCAATGGCTCATCTTCTATGATAATACAGTTTATTTCAGACATGGCTTGCAAGATTAATTTTTAAAGTAGTGGTAAATACAGATTCACTTTGTTGAACAGACAGGTTGAAATCTGTATAAAGTAATTCCAGTTGGCGCCTTAGGTTACTAAGGCCGATATTTTCTTTTACAATCCGTTCCCCCGGAAATACTTCACTGGAATTTTTTACAACAAACGCTAACTGCCGCTGGTTAACTGAAAGATGAATATCTACAAATGGCCGGTTTCTTGTTTCAGAAACACCATGTTTGAACGCATTTTCAACTAACGGGATCAGCAACAGCGGCGGCAGGGCCTGTTTCATATCTTCAATGTCATAATTAAAATTAATACGCAAAGAATCATCGTAACGCAATTTTTCAAGGGCAATGTAGTCACTGATAATTTTTAGTTCCTGTTCTATAGCTATATATGCTCCGCCGGCTTCGTACAACATAAAGCGCAATATTTTAGACAGCCGTAAAATAGATTCCGGGGCCAGGTCGCTCTTATCCCTTGCCAATGAATAAATATTATTTAAGGTGTTAAATAAAAAATGCGGGTTGGTCTGTGACTTGAGATAGTTCAATTCTGCTTCCTGTTTTTCAATACGCAACTGCTGTGCGGCCTCTTTTAATTTTCTATAATCATAAATATGCTTGATAATCCCAAAAAAGAAAATCGATGTTATGCCGGATGAAAACTGGTAAGCGACTGTGTCTCCAACTATGGGGTATGTTTCAAAAACAGTATGAATATGTAACCGTATTCCGATAAATCTCCAGGCATACAGACCAAATGAATATAAAAAGAGCTGGATAGATAAAAGGAAAAGGGATCTCAGCATTCTTTTCCTGCTTAGTTCATTTAGGGTATACTCAAAGAAAATAAAATTGACAACAACAATATAAAAAGTCCGCCAGATTTCATTCAAAGATTGTAGTACAAATGTTTCAGTATGATTTATTAAACTATTTAAGAGCCATAGCAATAACCAACCGGCCCCAACCCATAAGTAAAACTTACACTGCTCTCTATTGATTGATTTCTTCATCCTGCTGTTTATATGAAATAAATTTACACAAATCTATCCCATATTTGTTTACCTATCTC
>CAYHTC010000311.1:0-2924 GCA_964359445.1 uncultured Sediminibacterium sp.
GAAATATCTCAATAAAGTATCTGGTCCATTATTAGACAGGATTGATCTGCATGTAAAAGTAACACCTGTTGCTTTCAGTGAATTAAGCAGCCAGCAGAAAGGCGAAGAATCTTCAGTAATTCGAGAACGGGTAATTCAGGCAAGAGAAATACAGGCGTTACGCTATAAAGAACATCCCGGTATTTATGCTAATGCACAAATGAGCAGCAAACAGCTCCGCGAGATCTGTGTGATCAGTACCGTGGGAGAAAATTTATTGAAGAAAGCCATGGAACGCTTAAACCTCAGTGCGCGGGCCTATGACCGCATCTTAAAAGTGAGTCGCACCATTGCAGATCTGGCAGGCAGTGAAGATATTAAACCCGAGCATCTGGCGGAAGCCATTCAGTTCAGGAGTTTGGATAGAGAGGGGTGGGCGGGGTAATAACGAGCCACTTACGAAAGCGGCTTTTTCATTGGTAGAATACATTCACCAGTATATTTTTCAGGTATGCGGCAAATGCGATGATCTTCGATTCTTTGCACGGTTCCTTGATGGCGAGAGTGCGCTTGTATTTACGCCATGCCTTGTGCTGCGATTCGCTTAGCGGCATAGATACCACTGTTTTCCCGACTTTGTACGTCACTGCTAGCATGAGTATTGGTTGAGTGTGTAAAGATATGGTTGTACGGGGCGGTCCGCCAATGATGCCAACATACCGTAAAAACAAGGTGTACGCTACCGTGAATTCACGGTATTTTGGATTTATAAGAAAAATGGGTGTTTTAACGGTATTTAATGAAAATCCTATCCCGTAGCTTGTAGGTTTAAATCCAATCCATGAAAAAAATAACTCTTTTACTTGTAGTTCTTTCATTTTTCCTAATTAATAGCTGTACCAAGGAGCGATTTTCAGAAAAGAGTATTTCACAATCAAATACTCCCCCTAATGTCTTTTCACACAATAATATTACTGATGTAGAGCCAGCCAGCGAGCTAACCTCAAAAAAATGGGGTGTTTTCACCCTCTTTTTTGTAAACCAAGAAAAATAATTTTACGCAAAGTGCAGTCGATAAAGCGTAGCCTCAAGTATTACTGACTGGCAACGCATGCTGCTAAACTATTCATTAACCACTTTATGACCAGAATGGCATTTTGTGATCATCTCTTTATCTGGTTGCGAACTATTCTCGCATCGTCAAGGCTGATTCCTCCATAATTTTTTCTACACTTCATTCTCAATAGCACTAATTCAAGATTTCTCACTTTAAACAAAACCTATCATGAAAAAAAATAAAATAGTGAGCATTGCTCTCTCCTGCATATTAGTTATAGCGATCGCGAGTGTTTCTTGCAACAAGTCAATATCAGATAGTGATACACCAGTTGCTGATACCAAACCCTTCATCCCGCAAGTAAAATCTGTAGAAAAAGGAATCAATTCATCACTGAAGGCAAAGATTCAGACCACCTTCGGCAGCGTCAAAAAACCAAAAAAGCAACATGTTGGGGTTAATTCTGTGAGAACCAATGAATATGGTCCAGGAGTGAATCAAGAATTGATCAATTTTGACAACCCGACCTATGTCAGTTATACAAATACAACAGTCAATGCTGTCTTGTTCGATCAGGGAAATGGGACCTACTTCGTATGCTTCACTCAATATGGATTAGTAGCAGATATGGCAGCCATTTTCACTACCCAAACAGTAAATAGCAATTTAGCGTACGGAGCGTTTTATGATCTCGATAATCAACTGGTGGCACGGTTCGGCTACGATAATCAAAGTTTCTTTGATGTTTCGACATACGATCCTACACCTATCAACCAAACAAATGGTTGGTGGAGCAGATGGAAGTCATGCATGTCTTATAACTTTAACGTTTTGAGCAGCCCAGACGGGATAGTTATGGGTGTAACATGTGCGCTGTTGGCCCCACCATGTATGGCGGGCATGGCTACCGCGTGTGCGGCAAATGCAACTTTTAATTAATTTTGTTATCTTCCGTTCCAATTTAATAACCTTAAAAACAATCCTATGAAAAGAGGCTGGTTCATTTTTTTTCTACTGGTACCCTTCTTCTTAGCTGGCGCAGTTTTCAAAGATTATCCTCGTGAACCTTCTTGGGTAATTTATGTACTTTTCGGATTCTATGTTCCATTTATAACGGTATTGCGGCTGAAACTCATGGGAATGACATGGAAACAAGTTATCTATACGATATTCGGAATAAATTGGAAACAGAAACTTCGAATCTTTACAGACAAATAACCACTTAAAAGAAGACTTTAGTAAAAAACTGCCGCTCAATGAGCGGCAGTTTTTTTAAGTTCTGGTTGCGTTGCCGGAACGTTGTTGTGGTGTGTTCAAATTGGACGAACTAACTTTGTTATTACAAAAACCTACCGCTTTAATTACAGTATTAATCCAACCAATTGCCTAGTGACAGTTAGCTACGGATACGGCACTTGTTAAAACCTACACGTATGAAAGAATACTATCTTAAAAATCGTATTAGCAATTGTTATCATTGTTCAGCTATCGCTAACGATTGAATATTTCTTTATGTCGAAAGGCGAAAAAACACAAACCAGCACCCTAAAGAAAGTGCAATAAATTTTGTTCTACATGAATAGAACAAATGCCACTCAATGAGTGGCATTTTTATTTAGTGGATATTACGCACCATAGGTATTCTATCGTTAAGAATATCTGCAGCAGTGATAGCATTTTTACGATCATACACTTTGGCAAAAGCAACCCTGGAATAAGTGTCGATAAAGGTTTGCTGGTATATCCTTCCAACTCCTTTGATATTGCCAACATAGTAGGTATCCTGAGCGCCCAGATAGCCTGGATGCTCGGTTTCAATCTCACCCAGGGCTTCCCGTTTTTCCTGTTTACGTTCCAAAGCAATCATCTGAGCTTCGGTGAGAATAAT
>CAYHTC010000312.1:0-2921 GCA_964359445.1 uncultured Sediminibacterium sp.
TCTACCATGAGCCTGGAAGATGCCCGTTTTTCCGTGATACGCTATTTCGCTTCTGATATTGAAAATGCCTACGGTCCGCAGGTACATGATCCACGCAGCGGTGAAATACTGGAAAGCCATATCGGCTGGTACCATAATGTAATGAAACTGGTTCACGACTGGTACCTGATACAAACCGCCGCAGTAGACCCAAAAGCAAGAAAAATGAAATTTGATGATGAGTTAATGGGACAATTGATCCGTTTTGTATCATCTCATGAAGTGGGACATACGCTTGGTCTTCGGCATAATATGGGAAGCAGCAGCAAAACACCGGTAGAGAACCTGCGAAATAAAGCATGGGTAGAAGCCAATGGCCATACCGTTTCTATTATGGACTATGCGCGTTTTAACTATGTGGCACAGCCGGAAGATAATATCTCTGAATCCGGTTTATTCCCAAGAATTGGCGACTATGATAACTGGGCAATAGAATGGGGCTATAAATATCTGGGGGAAAACGATGTTGAAAAAGATAAGAAAATCAATAATAAATGGATCATTGAGCGCCTGAAAGCCAACCCCCGTTTATGGTTTGGCGGCGAGGGCCGTGGTAATGACCCACGCGCCCAAATGGAAGACCTTGGCGACAACAATGTAAAAGCCAGTGAATATGGTATCAAAAATCTGAAACGTATTCTGGTTGCTTTACCTGAATGGAGTAAAGAAGAAGCTGATCATTTTGATAACCTGTCTGATCTCTACACACAGTTATTATCACAGTACAGCCGTTATATGGGCCATGTTACCAGGAACGTTGGTGGAATAAATGAAACCTTTAAAAGCGTTGAAGAATCCGGTGATGTGTATGAGGCCACACCAAAAGCCATCCAGAAAGAAGCGGTGTCTTTTCTTCACAAACAATTATTCGAAACACCTAATTGGTTACTTGATAAAAGTATCCTGAATAAGATTGCCAATCCAGCCGCCCTGGAAAGAGTTCAGGGTATACAAACAGCCACCATCAACAGTTTATTAGATGGCCAACGCCTGTTCAGACTGGTGGCTTCTGCTAACCGTTTTGGAACAGGCACTTATGCTATTGATGAATTTTTTACTGATGTGAGAAAGGGTGTTTGGAGTGAGTTGACTACCAAAAAGACCATTGACCCTTACAGAAGAAACCTGCAGAAAGCCTATGCTGAAAAACTGATTGACCTGATAGAGCCTCCACTAACAACCGGCACCATGATTTTTTTCAATTTTGGCGGACCCGCTCCTGTGAACATTAAGAATACAGATGTCAGTTCTGTAGTAAAAGGTGAATTAAGATCTCTGCAATCAGCTATTAATGCAGCGATCCCCGGCACCGCTGATAAAATGGGCAAGTACCACTTACAGGATGTTGCAGACAGGATTAAAAAAGCATTGGATCCTAAATAGGATCGCTGATTTCACGGATTTATTTATGGAAGATATCAAATACTATATCAATGATAAACTAAAACTTTTTTTTCAACTATAGGTTTATATAAATTACTCATACCGCAGGGCCACGATAGGGTTTAAACGGGCAGCTTTCATAGCAGGATAAATGCCGGCAGCCAATCCAACCACAGAGCAGATAACAATCCCGGTGATTACCCAGGTCCATGGAATAACAAATCCGGTTTTGAGTACAATCGAAAAAAGATTGCCTACCATTACACCCAGAATAATTCCGAAAAGGGCGCCCAGCAAACTGATGATGAGGCTTTCAAAAAGGAATTGCTGACGAACATTTTTACTTTTGCCGCCAATAGCTTTGATGAGGCCCACTTCTTTGGTCCGCTCATTCACCGCTACCAGCATAATATTCATTAAGCCGATGGCTGCACCTATCAAAGTAATCATGCCAATAGCACCGGCAGAACCTGTAATGCTGCTTAAAAAGCCAATAAACATTTCTGCAAACCTGTCGCTGCGCTCAACCACAAAATTAATCTCTTCAATAGGTTCTAATTTTCTTACGGCCCTGAATACGGACGTTGCTTCATCTGTTGCCGCATCCAGTTCATTCACATTTTTAACCATCACACCCAACAGGTAAGTTGGATTGGCATTCTGAAACCGGCGCACATTGGTATGAGAAGTAAGTATCATATCATCCTGGCGCATCATAGCGCTGGAGCCCTTGGTTTTCAGAAGCCCTATCACACGGTAAGGAAGACTTCCTACACGGATAATCTTATCCAAACATTTTTCCGGTTTGTCACCAAATAATTTAGTGGCCACATTGCTGCCTATCAGGCAAACACTGCGGCCACTTTCCATATCAAGGCTATTCAGGTTTCGGCCCAGGTTAATTGAATACCCATTAACAGCAAGATAATTTTCATCGCCACCCCATACAGTGATCTGAGGATTGGTTTTCTTATCCGCATAATGAATTTCCTGTCCGCCGGGGCCACGCCTGTAAATGCTTACCTGTGCGCCCGGAAAAACAAAATTGGTTTTAAAAAATGCCGCTTCCTCCCTGCGGATGGGCTTACCCAGGTTTGATTTCTTTTCTTTGAGTCCACGTTTTGTTTTGGTGACTTCCCCATTACGGCCTCCTCCAAAATGTACACGGGTATCTTTAAAGCGTATACTGAAAGCATTCGCGCCCATTGAGGAAAAACTTTCTTTCAGGCTTTGGTTCATCGCTTCAATAGCGGTAATAATACCGATCAATGCCATGATACCAAAAGCGATAATGGCTACAGTGATACCTGTTCGCAATTTATTACTGCGAACTGTACGCCATGCCAGGGAAAGGGAATCAAGGGTAGTCATTCGGTCAGGTTTCGATAGTTATCTGCCTGATAAAGGTAAACGGAGAATACCGAACCCATGCAACCAGCGTCTAAAAATATGAAGAGCGGTTAAAAATAGAACCAATTGAGTACGATGGACGGGAAGAT
>CAYHTC010000313.1:0-2919 GCA_964359445.1 uncultured Sediminibacterium sp.
CCAATTAGAAAAAGAATAAGCTTTCTGGATGGAGGGTATAGAAAATTTATCTGACAAAAATCCTGCCCATCGCAGGGTGGTATTATTGCCGGATGGCAGCATACTGAACAGGTATTGGGATGACCGGGATACACCCAGACCTGAAGCGTTTATTGAAGACAAACATATTGCAGAGAGATCAGGAAGAGATGTGAAAACTGTATACCGGCATATCAGGGCCGCAGCAGAATCGGGATGGGATTTCAGCAGCCGCTGGTTCCGTGATGGTAAAAATATGGAGACCATACAAACCACTGAGTTAATTCCGGTTGACCTGAATTGTTTACTCTATTTTCTGGAAACCACTTTATGCCGGATATATGAGAAGCAGCGCCCTGATCAGTATAACCGGATGTTACAAAAACTGAGCAGCCGGAAAAAAGCCATTACAAACTATTGCTGGAATGAAGAAAAAGGATTTTATTTTGATTACCGGTTTACAGACAGGCAACAAAGCAAAAGTTATACACTTGCCGCAGCTTATCCTTTGTTCTTCAAACTGGTAAACATGGAACAATCCAGCAGGGTAGCTCTTTGTTTAAAAGAAAAGTTTCTGCAACCCGGCGGACTAACCACCACCCTCTGTACTACCGGCCAGCAATGGGATGCACCCAATGGCTGGGCGCCCCTGCAGTGGATCGCGTACAAAGGGTTGAAGAATACCGGGCATGGTAACCTGGCAGATCAGCTAAAAAAGAACTGGATGCAAAACAACGAAAAAGTATATGCCGCTACCGGTAAGATGATGGAGAAATATAATGTAACCGATACTACTGCGAAGGCCGGTGGCGGCGAATATCCCAACCAGGATGGCTTTGGCTGGACCAATGGTGTGTACCTGAAATTTTTGTCTAAAGAACTTCGGGAATAAATGTTGAAACTATTTTGACTTCCTGTGCTTATGATGATGGCTCCTGGACTGAGGTTGCGAACGAGCCTGCCTTTCTGAATCAACGGCTATCTTACGCTGGTTTTGCAAGGCGCCCAATCCTATCAATGCCATACCAAGTATCAGGAATACATACTGTACGATAAATGTTTCACCGAGTAATAACCATTCAATAAAAACAAGCATACAGATTATCACTCCCTGGATCATGATAAAAATAGAGTAATACCAGTTTTTACGAATAACCAGCAGGCTAACCACCCCACTGAATAAGGCTACAGTAAACAATAATATCCAGCCAACAGTATAATAATCAGTAAAGATGGAACCATTCAGTAAATAGAAAGGAAGTCCCAAAGAACTGCCTGTCGGGTCGGTTATCATGTGATAACTTCCGAATAATGCCGTTACAAAAATTAACAGCAAAATGGCAACGGATAACTGGCGGGCAGCTTTCATTTGTAGTAATTATACGACAAACTTATTAAAAGTTACACTACAAACTATGACTTTAATCATTTTTTAATATTCTTAGTTATGTTTTCAGTACCAGCCCTGCTTTTTGGAGCCTATTGCACATTACTGCTCCAGTTAAAAAAGGCATCCACATCTTTTTTTGACTGTTCAAGCGAGGGTTTGTTTATATAATACATGTGGCCCGCCTCATAAAAATAAAACTGTATGTTCTTTCTTTGCTCAGGCCTCAGCAGCATGTGTTCTACATCGAATTGTGCCGTAAAATAAGGAGTGGCAAAGTCATAGTATCCACAGCCCACATATACTTTCAATGCAGGGTTTTTAGCCATGGCATCCCGTAAGCTTTCCGCTACATTTAAAAACCGGTTTTGCACATTATCAAAATTCCAGGGATATACCTCCCCAAAAATATTATAGCCCTTATCTTCCCTGAAATTCAGTTCTTTTTCAAAATAGTCATTGATAGTAGCCGTAAATGGCCCGTCAATATTGGCAAAAGACGGATCGAAACTGAAAGTTTCCCCGCCATCATCCAGGTCACGCCCGGTAAACCTCGCATCTAAACGGCCTATAATCAGTCCGTCCTTTCTTCTCAGTTCTTTCCAGAAACGGCCCTCTTCCACCCTTAGATTACTTTGTAAACAGAACTCTTTACTTAGCCCGGTATAATAACTCATTTTAGTGGCCACCGTGTCTTTATCAGCATCCGTTAACCAGCCCCCTTTTAATAAGGCAGACGCATATTCTCCCAGTGCAAACGCCTCGGCTTCTTTCAATGTTTTCTTCAAATCAACCTGCAATGCGGGCGCCAGTTTTTTATGATACCAGGCAGCAGCCGTATAAGACGGAATATACAGGGCCCTTGGCAGATCATTGCCCACATAATAATCATTGGTGCCAAAATTCAATACCGCGGAAATTAAAAAAATACCATTCAGGAATATCCGGTAACGGTCCTGCAAAAACTTCGACAAACCCGCGGCCCTGGTAGTACCATAGCTTTCACCTGCCAGGTACTTGGGAGAGCCCCATCTCTCATAGCGCGACAGGAAATGGCGAATAAAGGAACCCATCGAAGAAATATCTTCTACATACCCATGAAACTGTTTGGCATTCTCACCGGATGCGGCCCTGCTGAAACCCGTTGATACCGGGTCAATGAATACGAGATCTGTTTTATTAAGCCAGCTATACTCATTATTGATGTATTGATAGGGAGGCGCCGTGGCTAATCCATCATCCTGCAACAACACGCGTTTAGGCCCCAGTCCGCCCATGTGCAGCCAAACAGATGAAGAGCCGGGACCACCATTGAATGTAAATGTAACCGGACGCTTACCCGATGGCTCACCATCTTTTTTATAGTAGGTGAAGAACACTTTAGCAATGAGTTTACCGGTATCATTTTTAAGGCTAAGATACCCTGTATGAGCAGTATACACGATCTGTTTACCCCCGATGGTAACGCTGTTATGTGTAACGGTAACTTCAACACCGGAAGGGATGAGTTCAGG
>CAYHTC010000314.1:0-2900 GCA_964359445.1 uncultured Sediminibacterium sp.
CCCGCAAAAGGATAATCCAAATAGTTTTCCTGAGTGATATGAGGCACAAATATGTAATAACCAGGAGGCATCTACCGGTTGGTTATGGAAACCCGCAACACCTACCGGAAAAGCATCCGCTTTGCTTACCAAAGATGGCGAATGGTTCCCTATGAGGGTAAAAGCCATTGGCAGCCTTATTCAAATTTGGGTTAAAGACTCTCTGGTTATGACACACGCTGATGAGGAATACAAAGAGGGCCGGTTTGCTATTCAATGCCATAATGATAACATGTTGGTTGAAGCGCGAAACTTGTATTATATGGCATTAAAATAACACAGCATCCGGGCGGGAATCATCAACTGATAATAACGTATCTATCATGCCAGACAAGTTTAAAAATCAAACGGTCATCATCACCGGAGCCGGTCAGGGTATTGGATTTGAAATTGCAGGTAACCTTGCATCGCAGGGCGCCAGTATTTTGCTGAATGATATTGATCCAATCCTGTGCAGCCAGGCAACTACTGCCATTACCCTTGCAGGCGGCACCTGCATTGGATTGCCCGGTGATGCCTCAGAGATTAGTTTTATACAGCAAATGGTTGATACAGCGGTACACCATTTCGGTCATCTTACTATTGCCATTGCCAATGCGGGCATTACGCTCTTTGGCGATTTTCTTACATACGATCCTGCCGCATTTACTAAAGTGATGAAACTAAATCTTCAGGGTAGTTTTTTTCTGGCACAGATCGCAGCCAGGCAAATGGCCAAACAGGGTAAAGGAGGAAGTATCCTTTTCATGTCATCTGTAACCGGGCACCAGGCACATAAGAACCTGGCAGCCTATGGCATGAGTAAAGCAGCGCTGGAAATGCTGGCTAAAAACCTGGTCATTGAATTATCGGCATTGGGTATTACAGTTAATTGTATCGCACCCGGCGCTACCCTTACAGAACGGACCGTTTCAGAAACAAACTATGCAGAAACCTGGGCCAGGCTAACCCCAATAGGCAAAGCAGCAACTGTTGCTGATATTGCCAATGCGGTTTCTTTTCTCATATCAAAAGAAGCTAAACACATTACCGGCCAAAGTTTAGTGATTGATGGCGGATGGACAGCTATCAGCCCCTCTCCTTTTTAAAAATAAATTATACGGCAGCCACCTGAAACCCCTGGTGACCCGGTATATGATTCCGAAGGTTTTTTTTTCATTTTATGATTCTTTTGATTTAGCTTCCTTATTCCAAGTAGATGCCAATTACTTCTATCGCCATATTAGCAAACCCTTATGCGGACAAAGGGAAAGCAAGCCGGTTATCTGTCTGGCTCGAAAAGCAATTGATGAGTAAGCACATTTCCTGCACTGTTTTCGAAAGGCTATGGCCATCCTCATTTCAGGGTTTTTCGGATATATGGATTATTGGAGGCGATGGCACACTTAATTATTTTATTAATCATTATCCGGTTTGTGATTTACCCATTGCTATATTTAAAGGCGGAACAGGCAATGATTTTGCCTGGAAATTATACGGAGATATTTCAGACACGGACCAACTTGAACTTGTGCTTAACGCCACACCGAAACTTATTGATGCCGGAAAGTTTAATGACACACTTTTTATTAATTGCCTGGGAGCAGGTTTTGATGGCGAGGTACTTCGATCGATGAGTGTAATCCGTTTTATAGGCGGGCATTGGGGATATTTGTTGGCGGTAATTAAAAAAATATTTTCCTTTCATGAACATCAATGTACTATTACAACACCTGATGAAAAATGGAATGAGAAATTCCTGTTGGTGATGATCAATAATTCGTCAAGGGCAGGCGGTGGTTTTTTGGTAGCGCCCGGGGCTGAAATAAATGATGGGAAATTAAATATGCTGCTCTGTAAAAAATTGTCTGTCTGCCAACGATTGAAATATTTACCTGTAATTAAAAAGGGAAGGCATTTGCATTTGCCTTTTGTTATTCACCGGTTGGGCGAAAGATTTTCTATACAAAGCGACACGGAAATTCCGGTACAGGCTGATGGGGAATTGTTATTTGCCAGGGAATTGATTGTTGAAGTGTTACCTGAAAGATTCCTGTTTCGGTATTAAGAGAAATAGAATCAGGAGATTACTTTCCTGCTTTAGTAGCCAAATTCAATCCAAAACCTCATACACATTCATGCGATACCGCTTATTTTTTAAACTTACATCTCCGGTACTTTTGCAGTTGAACGATTCTTTTACTTTTTCATAAGCCGCCTGCGATATCGCAATCTGTCCGGCTTTTGCGATAGATTGTAAACGTGCAGCCGTATTTACCACATCTCCTACAACCGTATAATCCAGTCGTTGTAAATTGGCAGAACCAATATTACCCGAAATCAATTCACCGTAGTTAATACCGATAGAAACCTGGGGCATAAAACTGATGTCCTGTGTGTCTTTTGGTAGTGCCTGTATTTGTGAACGTACAGACAAGCAGGCATCAATCGCCCTGTCTAAATGAAAATCACCACGGAATACCGCCATGACGCATCACCAATAAATTTATCTATATGACCGTTTTGTGCGATGATCTCTTTTACCATCACATCAAAATATTTATTCAGTAACCTTACTACAGTATCCGCCGGCTCTTTCTCAGGAAGACCGTTTAGGAAAAATGGCAGCCACTGATTCACAGGTTACATTCCTAACTGCTCCAATGCTGCTAAAGTAATATCGTATAACTGCTTATTATCTGTTTCTATCTTAAGCCTTCCTTCCGGTCCGTTATGGCCATGTACAAAATACTTTCGCATAGAAAGAACCTTACCCGAATACATTTTAGTATCATCAAGGGTTTCATAGCTGCGTAATAATACCGGAAGAAAAGCGGGATTCTAAATCTACCTTAATAGATGAAGCGAACGCTGTATACCAT
>CAYHTC010000315.1:0-2879 GCA_964359445.1 uncultured Sediminibacterium sp.
TCATTTCGAATGCCATCTATACTATGAGTATTGAGGAAATGATAAAAGCGGTGGAGCCCGATAATACTTTCAGAACGGGTAAAGAATGGGCCGGCGTATGGACAAGGGATATCAGCTACAGTATTATTTTATCGATGGCACACCTGCAGCCGGCTGTGGCAATGAAAAGTTTACTTCAGAAAGTGAACAGGAAAAAAAGGATTGTCCAGGATACAGGAACCGGTGGTGCGTATCCGGCCTCAACCGACAGGATGATCTGGGCTGTAGCGGCATGGGAAGTGTATAAAGCAACTGGTAACCGGGGATGGTTATTACAAGCATATGAGATTATTAAAAATTCTATTGAAGACGATGAGAAAAATATATATGATCAAACAACGGGCCTGGTAAAGGGCGAATCATCTTTTTTAGACTGGAGAGAACAGACCTATCCCAAATGGATGCAACCCGCTGATATCTTTGAAAGCGAATGCCTGGGTACCAATGCTGTTCATTTTCAGGCAAATAAAGTATTGAGCGAAATGGCCGGGGTACTGCATTACGATCGGGTTGCCGGCAAACATGCTGCATTAGCGGAGAAAATTAAAAACGGCATTAACCAATATTTATGGCTGCCCGAAAAAAATTATTATGCACAGTACCGGTATGGCAGAAATTATAAAATCGTTTCTCCACGTGCAGAGGCGCTGGGTGAGGCCCTATGTGTGTTGTTTGGCATTGCAGATGATGAACGGGCCAAAAAAATAATCGCTTCCACCCCTGTAACACCTTATGGCATTACCTGTATCCATCCCCAGATCCCTAACATTCCTCCTTATCACAATAATGCCGTGTGGCCATTTGTTCAAACTTATTGGGCATTGGCTTCGGCAAAAGCCGGTAACCTCAGTTCTGTTGCCGAATCTATTTTCAGTATCTACAGACCTGCCGCTTTGTTCTTAACCAATAAAGAAAATTTTGTTGCAGAAAATGGCGACTATGCCGGAACACAGATCAACAGCAGCAATATGTTATGGAGCCTCTCAGGCAATATCGGTTTGATTCATAAAATTATTTTTGGTATTCGGTTTGAGAAAGACAAGCTGGTTTTTAAGCCTTCTATACCCCGCTCTTTACAAGGCAAACATGTACTCTCTAATTTTAAATATAGAGACGCAAATCTTTTCATCAGTATCAGTGGATATGGCAACCGGATTAAAAAATATTTAATAGATGGTGAGCTGCAAAGCAAAGCAGAACTGGGAACAACGCTTACAGGCGCTCATACCATTGAAATCGTTTTAGCAGATAATGAATCAATAGAAAAAACAGTTCACAAAGTTCCTGTGTATACTACCCTACCCACACCTACTGTTACACTGGCAGATAATCTCCTTACATGGAACAATATTGAAGGAGCAATAGCGTATGAAATTTTTAAAAACGGGGTCTCGGCCGACAAAATAAAAAATACTCATTATCAAATTACCTCATCGGGTTATGCCGAATTTCAGGTGGTGGCTGTTGATAAAAATAAGGAGGCCTCTTTTGCCAGTGAACCGGTTTCCATCATGAACGAAAAAAACACAACCGTTTATCAAATGGAAAGTAAGCATGAAAAATCTGCCCTCCCTTATAATGGGTTTACCGGAAATGGTTTTGTTGAAACCAGTACAACTATCAACCAAAGCCTTACACTAACAGTTGAAATACCTGTAACAGGATTGTATGCGATTGATTGCAGATACACAAATGGAAATGGTCCTACCAATACAGAAAATAAATGTGCAATAAGAACACTTCGTATTAATAAAGAAGCGATCGGCACCATCCTGTTTCCGCAGCGGGGTGTGAAAGAATGGAGTAATTGGGGTTTTACCAATAGTCTTCAGAAATATTTACCAAGGGGTAAATATACGGTAACTCTTGATTTAGAAAATCATAACACAAATATGAATGAAGCTATTAACCAGGCAATGATTGATTATATAAGAGTAGTGCATCTATTATAGACTGCCTGCCTGCTCTTTATAGCGTACCGGTGTATTGGTATTGGTAAACAGATACTGTTTTGTATACTGCTATTTGCCATGGTAATGCAATTAACTGCGCAACACCACTGTAACCTTATAATTTTTTTGTTCATTAAAATCAATCTGTACTTCTTCAGCGCCAATTTTAAAAATAACAGTAGCAGGATAAATAAGGTTTTGTAAGATATAAGTGTTCCTTTTTTGTTGCGTAGAAATGGTAGACATGTTCTGGTAGCTTCCTTTCACAAAGATAGCTTCTGAAAGCGTGGGCTTGGGAATATCACCATGTATATCAACGGACCCCCCGGTAACACTTTCTAAATTTAATTCAATGGTAGGTATAGAAGAAGCGGGTTCAAAAGTAATGCTTACTGTATTAACCATATAGGTTTTATTAACCAGTTTATAGGTACTCTCGAATAATCCGATATACACATCTTTTTTCCAAAAACCGGTAATCGTATCACTTACTCCTGTTTCGGATATAATAGTAGCCACTCCCTCACCATCGCGTTTGCCTTTTTTAAAACGCCCTTTAAAGCTATTGCCCTTTGCATCTTTATAAAATCCGGTACCATCCGGCAGGCCAGCTTTGAATTCACCTTCATAGGTATTGGTACCAATGGCTTTGCCCAAACCTTCCGCCTTGCCATTTTTACACTCGCCTGTATACACACCTGCTAAATCGGGATCCAATACTTTACAATTCTGAGCCAGCACAACGGGTGACAAGAATAAGACTGTTACAATAACAAGGAGGATTGAAAAATATTTTTTCATAATATGATAATTGATAAATTCGTTAATTCAGGTAAAAAGATATTCTTTTTTAAGTTGTTGAACCACTTTTTCAATGACATTCTTCAC
>CAYHTC010000316.1:0-2875 GCA_964359445.1 uncultured Sediminibacterium sp.
CCTGGAAAAAATTGTCGGTTTTTTTGAAAAGCATACGGATGCCGGCGGACTGGGCGGGCGCATTATTCCGAGGTATATTCCTAAGGAACCCGAATGGATGAGTCATTATGTATCTTCGCTGGTGGGTAATTTTCATTACAGTGAGGGAGTAAGTGTTTTCAGTGCCAATAAGTACCCGTTGGAATCGAATATGATCATCCGCAAAGCAGATTTTGATGCTATTAAAGGATTCAACCCTGCCCTGCCCGGCGTGTTGGGTAATTTGCGGATTGGGGGTGAAGGGAAGGATTTCTTTTTCAGGTTAAAATCACTCGGAAGAACCATTTACTACGATCCTGCTATCCGGGTTCAGCATGTGGTGGAAACCGCTAAACTTACCCCTGACTATCTGTACCGTGTTGCCAGTGGAATCGGGAGAGGCGAAAGAGTAAGAATGAAAGAAAAAGGCAAGGCGGCTTTTTATAAAAAGATAGTAGAATATATTTTTAAATTGGGCGCATCATTCATACTCGGAATAAAATATACATTGCAGGGAACACCCGCCAAAGCATGGCCGGTTATCCGGTTCAGGATAGATGCTTTAAAAGGATTATTGAATCATTGATTATTTATGTTGTATGGGCTTACTGCTAACATTAGAAAGAAAAATAAAGGGTACCATCAGCAGGTGGTCCGGTATCAGGTTCAAAGGCCCTTCAGAAACATCCAAAGTAAGACATTGGGTACTGCCCTATTGCCTGGGTAAAGGCTGCGATATAGGATTTGGAGGTGACAAAATATTGAAAGTAAATTGTGATGGCATTGACTTTGCCCAACCCTATACCTATACCGGCAAAGATAAAGTAGACATCCCCTGCGACGTTATTAACAATGAAATTCCGGTGCCCGATAACACGTATGATTATGTATATACCAGCCATTTAATAGAAGATTTTGCTGACACAAAAGATGCGTTACAAAAATTCATCCGGATTTTAAAAAGCGGCGGCAATCTCATTTTAGTATTTCCCGATCAACCTAAATATGAGTTGTATTGCAGGGAAATGGGTGTTCCCCTGAATCCCTATCATATTCAGGCAACAATGGGTTATAATTTTATGCTTGCCCGGATGAACGAGTTACCGGGTATTACTTTCGATATACTGTACCATAATAATTGTGTGATAGATTACAATGTGGTGATGGTTTTAAAAATAATGAAACAATCGTAAATGAGTTGGTTACACAAAATATTTACAGACTGGAAAGCCGGGTTTAATGCCAGGCAAAAAGAAACACAGTTTTTGCGGGGACTGCAAAGTCTGCCGGATGTGCTGCACCCAATTCAGATAGAAGGTGATGAAATTAATTTCTCGCATAGTGGCCATGCCGGTGATATCATTTATTCGATACCCACCATGTATGCCTTAGCAGCCGGCAGGAAGATCAATCTATATTTATCGCTATACCAACCAAACAGGGATTTTACCAAACAAATGAAGCATCCCAATGGTAATGTGATGCTGACTGAAAAAAGTGTTGCACTATTTGCCCCGCTATTACTAACTCAGCCGGCATTTTTACGCTGTGAGGCCCTTACCAATCAAACGATACATTACGACCTGGCTGCTTTCAGAGAATTTCCTTTTGACTACCGGATGGGAAGTATTACCAGGTGGTATTTTCTTACTTATGGCATAAGCTGCGATCTTGGTAAGCCATGGTTACAGGTAATACCAAACGAACGGTATACAAATGCCATCGTTATTGCCAGGAGCAGCCGTTACCATACTCCGAAGATCGATTATGGCTTCCTGAAAAAATATCCAACTCTTTTTTTTGTAGGCATGCCAGATGAATTTGACGACATGAAAAAACAAATTCCCAACATGGTATATCAACCCGTAAATAATTTTTTAGAACTGGCTTCTGTAATTGCAGGCAGCAAACTATTCATTGGTAACCAATCCTTCCCTTTTTCCCTGGCAGAAGCTTTGAAAGTAAGAAGGGTACTGGAAGTATTTCCTCAATGCCCCAATGTACTGGTAGAAGGCGCCAACGCCTATGATTTTTGTTACCAGCCACAATTTGAAAAAATTGTAACCGGCCTGTTGAGCCAATAAAATAAATAACTATGCGAAAAATGATCCGGGGTTTATTGAATACAATTGGGTATGATATCGTAAAAGTGAATGTGCACAGCGAAAACAAAGCCAAAATAGTAAGGAAGGTAAAAGTGGGTAACTACTTTGTGGATATGCCAGGCAATAACCCACAGATCAGTACGTATAAATATGAACCAGAGGTAAACACCCAATTGGCAAGGCTTGCAGTATGCATTTTCAATAAATACAAAGATCTGACGGTATTGGATATTGGCGCCAATGTAGGCGACACTATTGCTGTTATCAAATCTGCTGTTGATGTACCCATCATCGGTGTTGAAGGGGATGCTATATCTTATGGTTTTCTCGAAAAAAATACTGCACAGTTTCAACAGGTTACCATTATCAAGGAATTCCTTGGAGAAAAAAGGCAAACCCTTCAGGTAGCATTGGAAAAAGGCGGATGGAACACCACATTGGTGCCATCTGAAACCAGTGGAAACCAGCTTACCCTTAAAACCCTGGATGAAGTATTGGCAGAACATCAGCTAAGTAACCTTACCCTGAAATTATTAAAAGTGGATACCGAAGGTTTTGACACCATCATTCTGAGAGGCGCTTTTGCACTTATTCAGCAACATAAACCTGTTTTGTATTTTGAATACAACAAAAGCAATATGGATGCCATAAAAGAAGACGGCTTATCTACCTTATTATCTTTAGAAAAATGTGGCTACCGAAAGGTGCTGTTTTTTGATAACAGGGGAAGGTATATGCTAACCGCACCCATT
>CAYHTC010000317.1:0-2875 GCA_964359445.1 uncultured Sediminibacterium sp.
TTAAACGGGCAGGCGGTACAAACGGTTACGGTTCCCGCAGTATCGGGTAATTTTTTAGATGCCTATGCCATGCCAGTATCGGATAGTAAGGCAGTTACTGTTGCGCAAAGCAGTTTAACGGTCGCTTTCACCTTCAACCCCGGCATTACCGGTGCACAGGGCTGGCTGAACGGGTTTGAACTGCAGGGGAGAAGAAGTTTGGCTGTTACCGGAACGGGACCCTTATTTTTCAGAGATGGGCAGTCGGTGAGTGGCGGCGCCATCGCTACGTATACTATCGCGAATAGCGGGGCGGCTTTTTCCGTGTGGGAAATAACAGATCCTTTGCAGCCTGTTAAAATGAAGGCAGGTGTAAATGGTTCGCAACTGTCTTTTACCAATGATGCTTCCCTGTTGCGTGAGTATGTCGCTTTTGCAAATGCTAACCTGTTAACACCATTTTCCATTGGTAAAATAACGAATCAAAATCTGCATGGTATTGCTTCGGCCGATCTGATCATCATTACACATAGTTCTTTATTAACAGAAGCGGAAAGGCTTGCCCTGTTTCATTTACAGCAGGATGGCTATCAAACGGTGGTGGCCACTACCGACCAGGTATTCAATGAATTTTCCGGAGGCATGCCTGATCCTGCAGCGCTGCGCGATTTTGTGAAAATGATTTTCGACAGGGCGGGTCAGGCTATTAATAACCGGCCCAAATACCTGCTTTTATTGGGTTCTGCTTCCTACGATTATAAAAACCGGATAGCAGGCAACAGTAACCTTGTACCCGGTTATGAAAGCCTTAATTCGCTCGACCCGCTCAATACCTATACCTCGGATGATTTTTTTGGTTTACTGGATGATACGGATGATATTAACCAAAACAATGCAACCGCTACCATTGATATTGGTATAGGAAGAATACCCGCACGCAATTTGGCCGAAGCAAAAATGATGGTAGATAAAATTATTCGCTATCACGCCAGAGAAAGCCTGGGCGCCTGGCGCAACCAAACCGTATATGTGGCCGATGATGGTGATCAGAACCTGCACCTCAATGATGCCGAAACCATATCAGCCAATGCGCATACAGCGAATGCCTTCATCAATCAATATAAAATTTATCTCGATGCCTATCCGGTACTCAGTGGCAGTGGCGGCGCACGGTATCCCGCGGTGAATGATGCGATTGTTAACCAGGTATTTAATGGAGCGCTCATCTTTAATTACAGTGGCCATGGCAGTTACCAGCGACTGGCCGAAGAAGCCGTGCTTACGCAGGATGAATTAAACCGCTTTAATAACCCCGGTAAACTGCCGCTGTTTATTACAGCCAGTTGCGATTTCGCGCCGCATGATGATCCCTTTAAAAACTCACTGGGGGCGGGCATCTTAACGGGTAGCAGCAATGGCGCCATTGCTTTGCTTACCACCACCCGCCTCGTATTCGCGTATAGTAATAAGGTCATCAATGATAATTATTTACAGATCGCTTTAAAACCGGAAGCCAATGGCCAATACCTTACCCTCGGCGAATCGGTGAAGAGGGCCAAAAATTTTACGGCCCAAAATTCAGGTGATGTATTAAATAACCGCAAGTTCACACTGCTGGGCGATCCTGCCATGCGGCTCGCTTTTCCGGAGTTAAGGCTGCAACTCACAGCTATCAACGGTCATCCCATCACCGGCGCCGATACCCTGCGGGCGCTGGGTAAATATAGTTTTGAGGGTATCGTAACCGATGCGGCAGGCAACCCTGTAAACGATTTTAACGGAACTTTACAACCCACTGTTTTTGATAAGGCGCAAACGGTAAAAACATTGGGTAATAACGCGGGGAGCATCGTAACGGATTTTCAACAGCAGCCGGGCATCTTATACAAAGGCATATCCACTATAAGCAATGGCCGCTTCCGGTTTTCTTTTATTGTGCCCAAAGATATTAATTTCCGGACCGGCAAAGCGAGGATCAGTTTGTATGCCGATGATGGAAAAAGAGATGCCAATGGGGTGAATGATTCTTTTACGACAGGTGGCGCCGGCGAAGGTATTTTAACAGATAATGCGGGTCCGGTTATCAAACCTTTTTTAAATGATGATCAATTTCAAAACGGGGGACTAACCCATGAAAACCCGGTACTGCTTGTAAAACTTTTTGATGATTCAGGCATCAGTACATCGGGTAATGGCATCGGCCACGATATAACGGCGGCGCTGGATGGCAATGAAAGGAATGTATTGGTATTGAATGATTTTTATACCGCTTTGCGGGATAGCTATCAGCAGGGAGAAGTGCTGTTCCAGTTACCAGCTTTAACAGAAGGCAAACACAGCATCCGTATCAAAGCATGGGATGTGGCTAACCAGTCCGGCGAGACAACACTGGATTTTATCGTGGTTAAACGGGCCGTTTTCCAGATAGCCAATATCCGCAATTTTCCCAATCCTTTTACTTCCTCCACTACCATTGCTTTTGAGCATAACCAGCCGGGGGCTGATCTGGGGATTACTGTAAGTATTTATACTGCATCGGGGGCGCTGGTAAAACAGATCAGGCGGGTGGTTAATACGGATGGTACGCGAAATGTGCAGATAAACTGGCAGGGAGATGATCAATCGGGTTCAAAACTCAAAAAAGGTATTTATATTTACAAAATAGTTGTTGTTGCGGGTAGCAGCGTAGCTGAAAGCACCCGGCAATTGATTATCCTCTAAAATGGCCTGAATGATTTGATGTCTACTTTTTTTGTTTCTTTATTTTTACCGGCAAACGTTTATTGTGGTTTAATGCTCTATCCTTTGTGGTTCATATTTTTTTTTGCCACTGAGGCTCTGAGGCACAGAAGGGGGGAAGAAAAGTTTTTTAATTTTAATCAAATCAAACTTGATG
>CAYHTC010000318.1:0-2850 GCA_964359445.1 uncultured Sediminibacterium sp.
GCCAGGCATTGAGTGTCGAAGAATCATAAACTGTAAAATAATCGCCACCACCAAAAAGATAAGACCAATTTTGGATGCTTTTTCATTCAGGCTGCTTACCAGTATCTTCGGGTATTGCAGATCCGTTATCTGGTCGCCATAAGCCGCCATCAGGTCATTTGATATTTTGGTCAGGCTATCGCCATTCACATAACTGGCTTTTGCATAAAAATCTATGCTTTCGGGTAGAGGATTTACATCCAGAATCGTGGCCCAGTCTTCATTGTTCTCTTTATTCCATATTTGTTTGGCTGAGTTCTTATCTATATAGGTAACATTCCTGGCATAGGGCTTACCGGCAATAAACTGTTGTATCTGGCCAATCGTGTCTTTGTTCAGCGTACGCAGGTATGCGCTCAGCCGGATATCTTCTTTAAAAGCATTACCTACCGAACTGATATTCAAAAAGAACCAGCCCATAATACCCATGATCAGTAAAACCAATGCTACACCTACAATACTATAAATGTAATTGGGCCTGCTGCGTTTAAGAGATGCTTTTCCGATTATCGCCATGCTGTTTTTTTAATATAAATACCTGCCCTGTGGTAAGGTGCCTCTATAGGCAAATGTACGGTTTTGAAGCCTAAACACTTACATTTGCAGCCATTCTAATGATCATTTTGTATTTGAAAATAGCCCATTCCTGCAGAAATCGGGTTAAAGGATTGTTAGGATTATTTTGCGCCCGGCTTTTGCACTGTTGTTCAATAGTCATTATTCGAAAAAAAACGATTAATAAACAATACTAAAAGCCCCGTTGGGGTGTGCGGTGATTATGGAATACAATTTCAGGGAAATCGAAAAAAAATGGCAGTCGCACTGGAAAGCATCCGGCGCTTACCAGGTAAGCAATGAAACGGCCAAACCCAAATATTATGTACTGGATATGTTTCCTTATCCCAGTGGCGCGGGCCTGCATGTAGGGCATCCCCTGGGTTATATTGCATCTGATATTTTCAGCCGCTTTAAAAGATTAAAGGGCTTCAATGTATTGCATCCGATGGGTTATGATGCATTTGGCCTGCCTGCAGAACAATATGCCATTGAACATGGTGTACATCCCGCTGCCAGTACGGCACAGAATATTGATAATTTCAGAAAGCAATTGGATAATATCGGTTTCAGTTACGATTGGGACCGCGAAGTGCGTACCTGTGAGCCGGGTTATTATAAGTGGACACAATGGATATTCTTACAGCTCTTTAACAGTTTTTTTAACCGGTTAACGCTGAAAGCTGAAAGCATAAAAGGTTTGGCCGGAGCATTTGAAGCCAATGGTAATGCAGCCCACATATGTCCGGGAGATAGTTCCATAAAATTCTCCGCTGCTGACTGGAAAGCATTTTCTGAAAAAGAAAAGCAGGATATCCTCATGCATTATCGCCTTGCTTTCTGTGGCTATGGCGAAGTAAACTGGTGTGAGGCGCTGGGTACGGTATTATCCAATGATGAGGTAGTGAATGGGGTTAGTGAGCGTGGCAGCCATCCGGTGATAAAAAAGAAATTGCGCCAATGGTATCTCCGCATTACTGAATATGCAGACCGTTTGCTCGAAGGACTCGAAACCATTGAATTCAGTGAGGCGATGAAAGAAATGCAGACTAACTGGATTGGTAAATCGTATGGGGCGGAGATTGAATTCGCTATCGTGAGTCGTGAATCGTCAGACGTGAGAGATGTATTCACGACTCACGATTCGCGTCTCACGGTTTACACTACCCGTCCCGATACTATATTTGGAGTTGACTTCATGGTGGTGGCTCCGGAGCATGAATTGATTGAAAAAATAACTATTCCCGAACAAATTCAATCGGTTGAGGAATACATTACTTATGTGAAAAGCCGCAGCGACAGAGAGCGGCAGGCTGAGAAAAAGATCAGCGGTTGTTTTACCGGGGCCTATGCTGTTAACCCTTTTAACGGCAAGCAGATTCCAATCTGGATTTCTGAATATGTATTGGCAGGATATGGAACCGGCGCCATTATGGGTGTGCCATGCGGTGATGAACGTGATCATAAATTTGCATTGCATTTTAACATACCTGTCACTAATATTATTGGCGACTATTATGATGGCAAAGAGGCCAATCCTACCAAAGAGGCTAAACTCAGCAACAGCGAATTTTTAGATGGAATAGTTATGCGTGATGCGATTGGTATGGTGAATGCCAAACTCGAAGAAATGGGCATTGGCAAAAAGAAGGTGAACTATAAAATGCGTGATGCCGCATTCAGCCGGCAGCGCTACTGGGGCGAGCCGTTTCCTATACAGTGGAAGAATGGGGTGGCTATTCCTTTGAACGAAAATGAATTGCCCCTGTTATTACCTGAAGTGGATAGTTATAGCCCGGGCCCCGATGGCCAGGGCCCTCTGGCCAATATTCCCGAATGGGTGGCCAAAGAACTGGAAACGAGTACCATGCCCGGTTATGCCGGTTCTTCCTGGTATTTCCTGCGTTATATGGATCCGCATAATACCAGTACTTTTTGCGACCGTAAAGTGAGTGATTACTGGAACCAGGTAGATCTCTATATTGGCGGAACAGAACATGCAGTGGGCCATTTATTGTATAGCCGGTTATGGACCAAAGCGCTGTACGACCTGGGTTATATCAGTTTTGATGAACCCTTCAGAAAATTATTGAACCAGGGTATGATACAGGGGAGTAGCCGGTTTGTGTACCGGTTAAAAGGTACTAACCAATTTATTTCTTCCGGATTAATGAATGGGATAGCATACAAACATGAGGATACGGATCCTGTTAGAGTTGATGTAAATTTTGTGGATGGTGTTGAACTGGATATACC
>CAYHTC010000319.1:0-2821 GCA_964359445.1 uncultured Sediminibacterium sp.
ACTGGTAGAGGGTGATGACCAGTCACAGCAGGATATTCATAGCATGCTCTATCATCTCTATTCATTTGTAAGGGAAGGAACTGATATGAGTCCATCACCCATGGGATTGAGTGGCCTGGGTTATAACGGGCATGTATTCTGGGATACGGAGTTATGGATGTATCCATCCATCCTTGTATTGCATCCTGAAATGGCGAAGAGCCTGGTAGAGTATCGTTACCAGCGATTAACGGCCGCAAAGAGAAATGCCTTTAACCATGGATATAAAGGGGCGATGTTTCCATGGGAGAGTGCGGCAAGCGGGGTAGAGGAAACGCCGGTATGGGCATTGAGCGGACCTTTTGAACACCATATCACCGCCTGTGTGGGCATTGCCGCATGGAACTATTATTGTGTAACACAGGATAAAGACTGGCTGAAAGAAAAAGGTTGGCCCGTACTAAAAGAGACCGCGGATTTCTGGGCAAGCAGGGTGGAAAGAAATGGGCCGGGGCAGTATGATATTAAAAATGTGGTAGCGGCCGATGAGTGGGCAGAGAATGTAGACAATAATGCATGGACCAATGCTTCTGCCAAAGCTGTTTTACAAAATGCAACTGCTGCCGCGAAATTATTGGGTATTACGGCCAATCCAGACTGGTTACAGGTGGCCAATAATATTCCTATTCTGCAATTAGCGAATGGCGTAACAAAGGAACATGCCACGTATAATGGCGAAGGCATTAAGCAGGCTGATGTGAATTTGTTGGCCTACCCATTAAAAGAAATAACGGATCCTCAACAAATACGTAAGGATCTTGCGTACTATGAAACAAGGGTACCTGATGAAGGAACGCCTGCTATGACGCAGGCCATATTTACCTTATTGTATGCAAGATTAGGTGATGGAGATAAAGCCTATCATTTTTTTAAGGATGCCTATGTGCCCAATCTTAACCCACCCTTGCGGGTGATTGCGGAAACAAAAGGTGGAACCAATCCGTATTTTGCCACCGGCGCCGGGGGTATTATACAAAGTATTCTGATGGGTTTTGGGGGATTGGAAATTACAGATCAGGGTATTACGCAGGTGAAATCTGCCCTGCCAAAACTGTGGAAAAGCCTGATTATCAAAGGAGTTGGGCCTGAAAAGAAAATATTTTCTGTTAAATAAGATTGTGCTATTTTCACAAAACGTGAAACGGATCGCTTCCATACTGCTATTGGGGATTCTTCTCTTTAATATGGGAGGCTACCGTTTATTGAGTAATTACTTCGAAGACATGGCCGATCAGCGCATGCAGGCAGAGCTGGATATGAATCTCTACAACGAGTCTGATTTGATCAGCATCAAAGTAGCAGCCGGTCTTCCCTATGGAAGCAGTTCAGAAACATTTCAAAAAGTAGAAGGTAATATTGATATCAACGGGGTTAATTATAGTTATGTAAAACGCCGTTTCTACCAGGATTCACTCGAATTACTCTGCATACCGAATACGGCCCGTGCAAGTGTTAAAAACGCGAGAGATGAATTTGCAAAGCTGTCTTATGATTTTATAACCAATAATACTTCTAAGAAGGCAACATCACATCACACTCATTCAGCTAAATTCTCTGTACTGGATTTTACAGATGATCACCATTCCTTTTCCTGGCAGTTTAGGGATATGGATCTCTCTGCAAACTGGTGCACGAAAATCTTTGCTGATCTGAAGTCTGAATACCCCGGCCGCTTAGACAGGCCGCCACAAGCCTGAGGTTGGTTCATTAAGCAATTATTTTCTTATTTAATTTCCCTACTAATATTATAGTATATGAAGAAGCTCTTTATTGGGCTTTGTGCCGTTGTATGTTTATTCGCATGCCGTAATAGCAATGAATACAAAACATACCTGCACAATCCGGAATTATTCAGTCAGACGGTACATGAACTAAATACAGTGGTGATGGGTAACAATTTCCCGCCCATGGTAGCTTCAAGAAACTATGTATACGCGGCTATTGCATCTTATGAAGTGATCGCTTCGGCTTATCCTGATCAGTATCAGTCACTGGCAGGACAGGTGAATGGCCTGAAACCGGTATCCTTACCGGCAGTGAATGCAGTGGCGGATATTGAACTGGCTGCATTATTGGCTTATATGAAAGTAGGGGAGGCAGTTACTTTTCCTGAGGGAAGTATGCAAACGTACAAAGACAGTATTTTAAAGATAGCCCGCGATAAAGGCTTACCGTCAGATGTAGAAAAAGCCTCACAACTATTGGCAGATAGTGTATCGGCTTCTATTATCCGTTGGAGTAAGAAAGACAATTACCTGGAAACACGCGGCGCCGAAAAATATAATGTGATGGATATTCCCGGACGTTGGGTTCCCACACCGCCTTTGTATGGATCAGCGGCGGAACCGCATTGGATGGAGATACGGCCGATGGTGATTGACAGCGCTTCTATGTTTGCACCGCCACCGCCACCTGCCTTCAATATCACTGATAAGAATAGCATGTATTACAAGGAAGTAATGAAAATTAAAAATGCGATTGACAGTTTAACGCCGGAACAAAAACATATGGCTGAATTCTGGGATGATAATCCGTTTAAAATGAATGTAACAGGGCATGTAATGTATGGAAGCAAAAAATTCTCACCTCCCGGTCACTGGATGAGTGTAGTGGGTATATCAGCCAAAGTGGCAAAAGCGGATTACGCAACAACCGTATACGCATTTGCCAAAACAAGTATTGCCTTATTTGATGCATTCATACAATGCTGGTATGTAAAATATACATACAATACGGTCAGGCCCGAAACAGTGATCAATAAATATATTGATGCTAACTGGCG
>CAYHTC010000320.1:0-2815 GCA_964359445.1 uncultured Sediminibacterium sp.
CGGCAAACAGCGGTTTATCGTTGGCGAATACTGGGGATCAGCCTACCGCATCAAAAACTGGGTTAATACCGTAGGCGCAGGTGGCGCCAATGTAACCGCATTTGATTTCCCGCTAAAAAGTTCACTCTCCGATATGTGTAATGGTAATGGCAGCAGCTATAATATGGCATGGCTGAACCATTCCGGTATAGTAAGGGATAACGCCGGAAACAGTTTACCTGATTCTTCAGTAGTCGCTTTTTTAGATAATCATGACACCGGTAAGGAACGTGATAAATGGGTTACCAAAGATCATAGACTGGGCTATGCCTATTTATTCACGCACCAGGCAAGAACCTGTATCTTTTATCCGCATTACTTTAGTGTAAAGCAGCAGGATGCCAATGATACTACCTATAGTACCACCGCGCCAGCTACTTTACAATCAGATATCAATAAACTGATAGCTGTCAGGAAAACCTATCTGGGAGGATCGTTAAGTGTACTGAGTGAAACCGGTAATCCTTACCCATCTGCTGATACATACAATGTATATGTAGCGCGCCGCCAGGGTAATGGTACAAAAAACGGCGCTGTTATTGTATTGAATAATCACGATACCAATACAAAAGGATTGTGGGTGGATGTTTCTCCGGCAGGTTTTGAGAACTGGGCCGGCACAACATTGGTCGATGCGATCAACGGAACCGATACGGTATTTGTGTACCCTGATGGCAGGGCTTATTTTTCAGCACCCCCCAGAAGCTATACCATCTGGGTACAGAGAGCAAATTACCAGCCATTGGCTACCCAAACCGTTAACCAGGCAAAAATAGTTGATGAAATAGCAACAGAAGGTTTTATAACCTATCCCAACCCCGCTGATCATGTTGTACACATCAGGGTATCGCCTGCTGAAAACGGCCCGGTAAAAATAGCTATCATCAATGCGGCCGGTATAACCGTTAGTGAATTGCACAATGGCCCCCTTAATAAAGGGGAAAACAACTTTTCCTGGAATTGTGCCGCCTTTCCTTCAGGAACTTATTTTTGTATCATGTATACCGGCAATAAAATATCCAAAAAACAAATTATTGTCGTAAAATAATTTCTCGTCCTTTAAAGGACATTCATTGAAGGAGTAAAAATGAAAAGGCCGTCTCAATACAATAATTGAGGCGGTTTCTTTTTATGTGCGACCCGGGAGATATTTTTTCCCCATCCTTATTTTCCGGTCATCAGTATTTATTCAATTCCGTTTCACTTCATACAGAATAAAATATTTTTTAATATCGTTATTATTATATATATTTAAGACTTATTTGTTCGGATAAATACAAAATTTACCTTTTAAATTCCCCTGATATATTCATAATAAATATGCTTTTTGTACTCATTAACATAAGATATTGTATATACGATTATATATGGGTGTGCGTAAAAAACATATTACTGCCGTAGCTGGTGTTTTTGCCATCCTGGTCGGCTGCCTTGTACTCACAGGCTGGTTTTGGGATATCGCTTTTTTAAAAAGTATTCTTCCCGGCATCATCACCATGAAACTTAATACAGCAGTTTGTTTTCTGCTGCTGGGTATTTCTTTGCTTTTTCTCCAAAATGATAAAGCAAGACCCCTTGTTGTAATTTGTTCCTTTGCTGTTGCGATGATAGGATTGCTTACCCTTAGCGAGTATGTTTTTGGATGGAATTTAGGTATTGATGAACTGATATGGAAGGAGGGGCCTGGCACAATTGATACCGTGTACCCCGGCCGGATGAGTGAGCCCACAGCTTTCTATTTCCTGCTCATGGGTATTATCCTGTTAATTACCCCAAACAGGAAGGCTCTTATGTATGTTTATTTTATTCTGATAGTTATTTTTTTAACTTCGGCACTTGCCTTTCTGAGTTACGTTTTTGGTATCAGTTATCTCAACAACCCTTCTTCGTTTTCCAAAATAGCCTTGCATACAGCCATTACATTCATGGTACTTTGTGTGGGTATTTATTATTCGGATAAACTGAATTATCTACAGTTTTCTTTTCAAAAAAAACTTGTGGCCGCATTCATCCTGATCATTTTTATATTGGCTGATATGGCTTATGTATTCAGTAAAAACAATGATCATGTTATCAATACCGCCCAATGGGTAGATCATACCAACCAGGTACTGCACCAGTCTGAACAGGTGATGTCTGCTTTAACAGATGTGGAAACAGGTGTGAGGGGGTATCTTTTAACTAATAATGAAGCATTCCTCGAACCTTTTTATAGCGGCAAAAAAGAGGTGCTGCTCCACCTGAAGAATTTGAAACAATTAACCCGGGACAACCTGCCGCAGCAACAAAGAATAAATTTTGCGGCAAGCCTGGTAGGTGAGCGGCTTGTTCTGTGCGAAAGACTGGTCGCTTTCCGGAAAAATAAAGCTTACACTCTGGGCCAGTCATTGGGTTTACTAATAAAAGGGAAGGCCATTATGGATACGCTGAGAAAGAAGGTGGCTGCTATGCAAAATGAAGAGAGAAAATTGCTGGGAAAGCGAAAGGCGGAGAACGAGGTCGGTATTGCTAATGCGGGCAGATTTATATACTTCTTTGGGATTTTGATAGTAGCCATTCTTGTCATCATGCTGGTTATCATCTTCACTAATTTCAATGCAAGGAAAAAAGCGGAGCAGCAACTGAGAACGGCTAACAAAGAACTGGAAGCATTTTCATATTCGGTTTCTCATGACCTGAGGACGCCATTGCGGGGTATAGATGGCTGGAGCCTTGCATTGGTAGAAGATTACGGTGATCAACTGGATGAAAAAGCCCTTCAGTACCTGGGTCGTGT
>CAYHTC010000321.1:0-2801 GCA_964359445.1 uncultured Sediminibacterium sp.
CATCGTGCTTTGTATTACTTTGGGGTTATACAGTTCGGCAGTATGCTCACTGGCAATAACCTGGGTAACACCAAACCAATCAGCAATCCGGATAATAGTGCCCAGGTTACCTGGATCCTGGATACCATCCAGTACAAGCGTAAATACATCAGCCGGTTCCGGCAGATTGGCTTCCACCCTCTGCTCAGCAATGATAAGAACCTTATTAGGGGTTTGCAGATGACTGATCTTTCGTAATTCTTCCGCTGTAATAGTTACCACATCCGGATGGGATAATGATGGAGCCTCCCAATCCGCCAAAGCATATATTTTCCTGATAGGATAATCGCTTTTTAATAATTCTTCGGCCAGTTTCGTACCTTCCGCCACAAACAATCCTTCGGCCTGCCTTTGTTTTTTCTGGCACAAAGATTGAATATATTTGAGCTCATTCCTGCTTAACATCCTGTATGTATTTGACCCGTTTAAAAGTAAATTTTTTTTCTCTTACAGTACTATCCCTGCTTTTGGCAATGATCAGTTCCTGTTCTGTGTCTAAAAGAACCTTCATAAAAAACCATCCCGTTAACAGGGCTTTTGTTTACGACAACAAATTAACGCTCAAAGGGGATCTTTCCAAAGATGAGAAAATTCGCTTAACCAACGACCTTGGAAAATATTGGGATGACAGTTTACAAGTGAGAAGAATTCAACAGTTTGGCCTTTTTTATAAAATCAAGAATCCGCCGGTCTTCGACTCCGGTAATATTGCCCGCTCAATCAATTTCATGAATGCCTACCTGAATTCGCAGGGTTACTATTATGCCGGTTTTACTGACTCTGTGAGGATAGATACGGTTAAAGATCAGCTAAGAGCTACTGTGGGCATGAACATCACTGTTGGCAAGAATATCAGTATTGATTCCGTTTCCTACGACCTTGGCGATACCACACTCCAAAACCTGACCAAAAAAGAAGAAAAAAATACCATCCTTACAAAAGGAACACGCTATACAAAACAATTAATCAGTTCCGAGTTAGACAGATTAGTGAGCGTGTACAGGCAGAACGGATATTACAAATTCACCAGGGAGGATATTTATGCGCTTGTTGACACTACGGATACAAAATTACTGCAGCTTACCCTGGACCCCTTCAAACAGGCGCAAATTATTGCCGATGCGGCCCGAACAAGAAGAGAAAACCCAACATGGGATATCACTGTACACAAACGACCCACATTTGATTCCTCAAGATTAACGCAATACCATATTGGCCGGTTGTATTATTATCCGGAAACCAGGATCACGGATATTACCGACAGCGTTACATCCCAAACAGATTTTATTGAGGTAACCCATAGGAATCTGACCATGAGATATAAAAAAGGGTTGTTCAATTACAGACCCCTAAGGGAACATACCTTTTTACGCAACGGAGATCTGTACAATGAAAATAATTATTTCAAATCGCTTAATACCCTTGGCCAGATTGGCGCCTGGCAACAGGTTGATGCCCGGCCGAAAATAAGGAATAAGGATAGTCTCGACCTGTATTTTTTTCTTGTACCCGCCATCAAACAGAATTTCACTATCGACCTGGAAGGCAGCCGGAATACTGCCGATATAGGCTTGGGTAATCTTTGGGGGATATCTACCAATCTTGCCTATAACAATAAAAACGTTTGGAAAAGCGCCATACAATCATTGGCCACTTTCAGAACAGGTATTGAACTGAACCTC
Source organism: uncultured Sediminibacterium sp. (assembly GCA_964359445.1). Lineage (GTDB taxonomy): Bacteria > Bacteroidota > Bacteroidia > Chitinophagales > Chitinophagaceae > Sediminibacterium. The sequence goes on from CAYHTC010000321.1 coordinate 1,722, forward strand.
CTTACCGGTAACCAGAACAGTTTGATTCAGACATTCCTGATAAACCTCGGACATACCTATGTTTTTCCAAAGCTGATCCTTCCCTTTAAAGACCCGGGAATTTTAACTAAACTTGATAATAAAAGAACCCTGTTTACTATAAACGGATCTTATGTTGACCGAAGGGATTATTACCAGCTCCGTTCTTTGGTAACCAGTTGGGGATATGAATGGAAAAAAGGAAATAATGTATGGCTATATAAACCCATTAATGCAGAGTTGTATGCTATTGATACGCTGGATGGACTCAGAAAATTATTTATCTCCAACCCTTTCCTTAGAACCTCTTTCAACTCAGGAAAAGTAATTAGCCAAAGTATCTCACTGATCAAAAATTTCAATAATGCCAACAACCCAAACAAAAGTCATTTTATTAGAATGGGCCTGGAAGAGGCCGGTGGCCTGCTGGGTCTTATTGGCAGGTGGAACGAACAGTTGTACCGCTACGTAAAAGTGGAAGCAGAATACCGCCAGTCTGTCAAAATGCAAAAAACAGAATTGGCATATCGTGCTTTTGCCGGTGTGGGTTATAACTATGGTTCAGATACTTTGAGAGATAAAACACTTCCTTTCTTTAAGCAGTTCTCAGCCGGAGGGCCGTATAGTATGCGTGCCTGGGGATTGAGACAATTGGGATTAGGAAGTTCTGTACAAAGTGAAGCCGATACCAGTAATAACAGTTACCGCGATCGATTTGGAGATATGCAGTTGGAAGCAAATATGGAATATAGATTTCCCTTAACAACCATCGCGGGTATTAAAGTAGCCAGCGCCCTGTTTGCAGACATTGGTAATGTATGGAATGTGATACAAAACTCCGCTGACCCTGAAGCAAAGTTTTCATTTAAAAATCTGGGAAGGAATCTGGCGGTTGGTGTTGGCACCGGAATAAGGATTGATTTCTCTTACTTCCTGATCAGACTGGATCTGGCTTACAAAGTAAAAGACCCGGCAAGACCCTATAATAATGGCTGGATGGATAAATTCCAATGGTTTGAAAACAGAGAGAACGGACTTAAAGTAAATAATTATGCTTTTCAG
>CAYHTC010000322.1:0-2792 GCA_964359445.1 uncultured Sediminibacterium sp.
ACACGACCCAGGTACTGAAGGGCTTTTTCATCCAGTTGATCACCGTAATCTTCTAACAATGCGAGGCTCCAGCCATCTATACCCCGCAGTGGCGCCCTCAGGTCATGTGAAACCGAATAAGAAAATGATTCCAACTCCTTATTCATAAATGCAAGCTCTTTGTTTAGCTCAAATAAGGCGATCTCCTGTTTATGCTTGTCAATAAAGAATTTAACCTTGTTAATTAATATTTCAGGCTGAAAAGGTTTTGTTATAAAGCTGAATGCCCCTTTTTCATACCCTTTAAAAACATTCAGGTTATCTGTATAGACCGCAGAAATAAATATAAAAGGTAAATGCGCGGTTTTTTCTTCTTCACGCAATATGCTGGCCAGTTCGTAACCATCCATTTCCGGCATTTGAATATCTAATAATGCCAAAACAAAATCATGCCGCAAGGTTGCTTTAAGTGCATCATTACCACTTGTGGCTTCTACAGGTTCAATGTCCATACCCTTAAGAACTGTTCTTAAAGCGAATAAATTTTCAGACTTGTCGTCTACGATCAGTATTTTCGGTTTTGTGTTCATACCTGACACTTTTTATGTTAAAAATTTTATCACTCTTCCGAAGTTTACGTCATTAACCTGTTATTTTGAACACTTATTTGCTTAACCATACACGCATCAGTGATAGCAATCGTTCTACGTCAACAGGTTTTGCTATATAATCGTTGGCGCCTGCATCAATGCATTTTTGTTTATCATCATTCATGGCTTTTGCTGTGAGCGCTATTACAGGTAAATTCTTGAATTTTCTTTGTGATCGTATTCGTTTCATTGCTTCGTAACCATCCATTTCCGGCATCATAATATCCATCAGTACCAGATCAATGTCAGAATGTGTATCCAGCATTTCCAATGCGTTTTTTCCATTTTCCGCTTTTACTATTTCCATTCCACGTTCTTTTAATATTTTGGATAATGCAAATACATTTCGCATATCATCATCTACCAATAGTATTTTTTTGGAATGAAATATAGCTTCTTTATCGTACAGATTATTGATGATCACTTGTTTTGATTCCGGTAAATTACTGATCGTTCTGTGAAGGAAAAGCGCGGTTTCATCCAACAACCGTTCTTCCGATTTTACACCCTTTATGATAATGCTCTCGGCATATTTTTGCAGTTCGTTGTTCTCTTCTTTTGTAAGCTCCTTACCGGTGTATATAATAATAGGCGGAATGTTATGGCCTTTTAAATTCTCCAGTTTATATATAAGATCGAACCCGCTCATGTCCGGCAAACCAATATCCAGCACGATACAATCAATATGGTACCGCTGATACACGTCCAGGGCTTCTTTGCCGGTTCCGGCTTCAAAGCATTTTACATCACCATTTCCAATGAGTTTGCGCATGGCTTTTCTCGAATTTTCGTCGTCTTCAATGATCAGCAGGTTTTTCATTTTTCTGTTAACAAAATTTTCAATTCTGTTAAATGCCTCTTCCAGGTCTTTTTTATCTACAGGTTTCATCAAATACTCTATTGCTCCTTCTTTGATCGGTTCCAGCGAACGTTCATTTGCAGAAATAATATGCACCGGTATGTGCCTTACGGATGGATTTGCTTTTAATGCAAGCAATACATTATGTCCGTTAATACCTGGCAGTTCCATATCGAGAATAATAGCTTGCGGTTTGTATTTTGCGGCAAACAATAAACCATCTTCTCCGGTTGCTACCGACAAACATTTAAATCCTTTTTTGTTGGCCTGCTTTAAAAGTGTAGAAGCAAATTTAAGATCGTCTTCAATAATAAGCACCACTTTATCATCCCTGGTTATTGAATCTCTGTCATCTTCTATGGAGGGATAATTCAGATATTTGGCGTCATTTCCGGCGTGAGGCTTATGTAAAACAGTTTCTTTTAACGTGTTTGTTCCGGCAGGTTCATATTCGTGATGGATTTCCAGCGGAATAATGACTGAAAAAGTAGCTCCTTCGTTTGGTTTACTGCTCAATTTAATTTCAGCACCTAATAATTTCGCGAGTTCACGTGAAATAGAAAGACCTAAACCTGTACCGCCATATTTTCTGGATGTACCCCCATCTGCCTGCTGAAAAGCTTCAAATACGGCCATTTGTTTATCTTCCTGTATTCCAATACCTGTATCGGTAACAGAAATGATCACCATACTTTCCGTATACCGGTTAATACTGATGTTTACACTTCCTTTTTCGGTAAATTTTATAGCATTGGATAACAGGTTTTTCAATATCTGATTCAAACGTTGTGAATCGGTGCGGATGGATTCGGGTAATTCTTTATCCAGTTTTGAAGTCAGTTTCAACCCTTTTTGTTCAGCATGGTGTTTAAAATTACGGATAAGCTCATCTGTAAAATTCCTCAATGATACCCTTTCAATATTTATTGACATTTTTCCCGCTTCTATCTTGGAAAGATCAAGTACTTCATTAATTAATACAAGCAGATCATGACCACTTTTATAAATAATTTCGGCGCTTTCAACCTGGTCGTTATCCAGGTTTTTCTTTCTGTTTTCAGATAAATCCTTTGAAAGGATAAGCAAACTGTTAAGCGGCGTCCTTAATTCATGCGACATGTTTGAAAGAAATTCAGATTTATACCTGCTGCTGATTTCCAGTTGCTTTGTTTTTTGCTCAATGTCGTATTTCGCTGCTTCTACTTCCTTATTTTTCATTTCCAATGATTGCGTCTGTTCCTCCAGTTCCTCATTGGTCATTTGCAATTCCTCCTGTTGCTGTTTCAGGTTTTGTGTCTGCTCTT
>CAYHTC010000323.1:0-2779 GCA_964359445.1 uncultured Sediminibacterium sp.
GCCGGCGCCCAAACCATACCTGCCTTTACGTTTCATACCCTTATCATTAGTAATGCAGGTGTAAAATCTATTTTAGCAGCCACCACCGTAACCTGTCAAACACTGGATATAGTGGGTGCTTCTTCCATTGAAATAAATGCAGACGGGGGAGCCCAACTGAATGTTTTGCAATTGTAATAACTCTCTTTTTTCCATTTGCCCATTTGCCAGTATTTTTGCCCCTTTGGTATAGTATAGATATCATTCATTCTATCATTCATTCATTCATTCATTCATTCATCATGTTATACGACGTAATCGTTTTAGGAAGTGGCCCCGGAGGATATCCTGCGGCCATACGCGCATCGCAACTGGGGTTTAAAGTAGCCATCATTGAAAAGGAAAGTCTCGGTGGTGTCTGCCTTAACTGGGGCTGTATCCCAACCAAAGCCTTATTAAAAAGCGCCCAGGTATACGATTACCTGAAACATAGTACCCAATATGGTATTAATACCACCGGCGTGGCACACGATTTTGGAATGGTGGTGAAACGCAGTCGCGGCGTGGCCGATAAAATGAGCAAAGGCGTTCAGTTTCTGATGAAGAAAAATAAGATTGATGTGGTGATGGGTTACGGTAAAATAAAAGCCAGGGGCCAGATTGAAGTAACGGCTGCTGATGGCACCCAAAAAATAGTGGAAGGTAAATACATCATCATCGCCACAGGTGGCCGGAGTAAAGAAATACCCAACCTGAAACAGGATGGGAAAAAAGTAATCGGTTACAGAGAGGCCATGGTATTGCCCGAACAGCCCAAAAACCTGATCATTGTAGGCAGCGGAGCCATAGGCGTTGAGTTCGCTTATTTCTATAACAGCATGGGAACAAAGGTTACCATTGTTGAATTCCTGCCACATATTGTTCCGGTTGAAGATGAAGACATATCAAAAGAACTGGAAAAACAATATAAAAAACAGGGTATTGATATATTCACCAATGCCTCGGTAGAATCGGTAGATACTGCTGGTACCGGTGTAAAAGCCTTAGTGAAAAAACAGGATGGCACCACCATCACCCTTGAAGCGGATATGGTGTTGAGCGCAGTGGGCGTAGTGGCCAATATCGAAAATATTGGACTGGAAGAAAATGGCATCAAAACAGAAAAAGGGAAAATTGTTGTAGATCCATACCAGCAAACCAGTGTATCCGGTATTTATGCTATTGGAGACTGTTCTCCCGGACAGGCTCTGGCACATGTGGCTTCTAAAGAAGGGATCAATGCAGCCGAACATATTGGCTATAACGAAAAGAAATACCATCACCTGCCCGATGTGATGGACTATAACAATATTCCGGGTTGTACCTATTGTACACCTGAAGTGGCCAGTGTGGGTTATACGGAGAAAGCGGCAAAAGAAGCTGGTTATGAACTCAAAATTGGTAAATTCCCTTTCATGGCCAGCGGTAAAGCCAGTGCCGCCGGTGCTACGGAAGGTTTTGTAAAAGTGATCTATGATGCCAAATATGGTGAGCTCTTAGGTTGTCATATGATTGGTATGAACGTAACAGAATTCATAGTGGAAGCCGTAGTAGCGCGCAAACTCGAGACTACCGCCCATGAAATACTGAATGCCAGCCACCCCCACCCAACTATGAGTGAAGGCATCAAAGAGGCTACAGCCGCGGCTTATGGCGAGGCTATTGATATTTAATGGCAGGTTGGTTTGACTTTTTTGCAGGAAGACAGGTAACTGCCTTCCTTTTTTGGGGGTATTGATCAAATTGAATTCACAAAGAAGGGTAGGCCCTGCGGGGCAATAGAAAAAACCTGCGAATCAAGTTGTTACAGAGCTTGAACCCCTCTGGGGTTAAGATAAAATACATAAATAAAATCATCTTGTCCCCAAAAAATATCCCGTAGGGATAACCGCTCTGTAGCAAATCCCCCCAAAAAATCAATTGCCCCGTAGGGGCTACCCATATGGGTTTAATCAATAATATTGCTCGTAAAAATGACAGCCCATCTGGCGTGAAAGGAGAATGATCTCATATAAATTGCTCTCAAGTTGTAAGAGATCAATAGAATGTCATAAATTGACCAGTAATAAATATATGTATCCCTAAAAAATAAGCGTGTACAACACACACTTTATGGTGTTTGAGTGTTCGTGTCTGAAGAAATTTAAAATTTGATATGAGTCATATACCCAATCCATATACTTCTGCTGATCAGGCTGGTATTAATAATGAGAATATCCGTTCATTAGTTAACCATATCCCCGGCGCTATTTATCGTTGCAGGGGTGATGAATTTGTTACCCTCGAATTTTTTAGTGATGAAATAGAAAAACTCACCGGTTATACTGTAGACCATTTCATGCAGAACAGGAAAGACGGGTATTCAAAATTGGTATATGAGGAAGACAGGGATGCTTTTAGAGAATTGATTCATCGCGCTATAGCGGAAAAAACCAAATATGAGATTGAATACCGGATTATAACCAAAAATGGTGAACTGAAATGGGTATTTGAAAGTGGAAAAGGTAATTATGATGGGGACGAACAGGTGGTCTTTATAGATGGCTGCATTTTTGATATTACCAGGCGTAAAAAGACGGAAGAGGCACTGGCTGACACTAAAGATGAAGTGAGGCGGCTTGCATTAGTGGCCCGCAATACCACCAATTCTGTGATGATTACCGATGCAGAAGAGAATATTATCTGGATCAATGAAGGCTATACAAGAATTAGTGGCTATACCCTGGAAGAAATTAGCAGTAAAAAAATCGGGTACTCATTG
>CAYHTC010000324.1:0-1479 GCA_964359445.1 uncultured Sediminibacterium sp.
CTTATTGCCGGCTATTGTGCTTTTATCCCAATGCGCATCCATAATAGCCTGGTAATCGGGCAGACCGCTGGTATGGGTTAACAGATTACGAATACTTATGCCCTTGTATGGAATAGCAAGGTATTTTTCAACCAGGTCGTCATACTGCAAGAGACCTTTTTCTTTCAGCATCATAATCACCATGGCGGTGAATTGTTTGCTTACGGAGGCCAGTTCAAAAACGGCTGTCTTGTTTAATGGTAACTGCCCGGCAAATTCGCGGTAACCAAAAGCCCGTTCATATGTTGTCTTTCCTTTTTCTGCAATCAATACCACGCCGCTGAAACTGTTTTTAACAGCGTTGGATCGAAGAATAGAATCGATGGTATCATATTTTAGCTGCTGCGCATGCGTTATGGTACAGGCAGTCAATAGAAAAACGAAATAGTATTTTCGCATAGGTTAGTTTTTCATTCGTAAAGTAGTGCCGGCCCTTGTGCCATTGTGTTTGCCTTCATCCAGTGTAAGGGTGCCGTTTACCAATACATATTTAAATCCGGTGGAATATTGATGCGGTTTATCGTAGCCGGAAAGATCCGCTACTGTTTGTTCGTCAAAAACCACAATGTCCGCTGCATATCCTTCACGTAATAAACCGCGGTTGGTTAGTTGAAATTTTTGCGCGGGCAAAGAAGTCATTCTGCGAATGGCTTCTTCCAGTGAAATTACTTTTTCTTCTCTCACATATTTTCCCAATACCCTTGCATTGGTGCCATATCCGCGGGGGTGAGGGTTGCCCGATCCGAATACACGGATGCTGGCATCGCTGGCAAACATATTGAAGGGATATTGCATGATAGCCTTCACATCTTTATCACTCATGCCATGAAATATCATGCCGGCGCCGCCCTGTTCCATCATTTCAATAATGGTTTCAGCTTCTTTGGCGGCCTTGTGTTTTTTCCCTTTGAGGAGATTGATTGCTTCAATGCTTTTACCATTCAGGGTACTGTCAGCGCGGAAGGAAGCCACCACAGGATAACTGAAATGTTTGAGTTTTCTTTTCTTTAGTCTCATAAGCATATAGGCTGTTACTGTTTCTCTGATGGCTGGCCTGGCCAGTCTTGCTTTGATCGAATCCTGTCCATCGGCCAATACCCAATCGGGCAATAAAGTACTTAAAGAGGTACTGCTGGCTGTATAAGGATATTGATCAATCGTTACATCCAATCCCTCTTCCCTTGCTTTAATGATCATGGGAAGGGTTTCATTACTGCGCCCCCAGTTTTGCTGGCCGCTTAATTTAAAATGAGATATTTCTACCGGCATTTTAGCTTCTCTGCCAATATGAATGGCTTCATCAATCGCTTGTGTAACACTGTCACCTTCATCTCTCATATGACTGGCATAAACCCCATTATATTTTGCGGCCGCTTTGGCCAGCAGCACTACTTCTTCAGTTTTGGAATAGGTACCGGGTATATAAATGAGTCCGGTTGA
>CAYHTC010000324.1:1489-2731 GCA_964359445.1 uncultured Sediminibacterium sp.
CGGTTGATAAACCCACGGCCCCATCTTTCATTGCCTGCTCTACTATTTCTTCCATTTTTTTCATTTCCGCTTCATCCGGATCGCGGTTAGCGGAGCCCATGGCAGCTTTGCGCACATCATTATGCCCTATCAGTGATGCCACATTAATGGAAGTTTTTAAACTATCTATCATACTAAAATAGCTGCCGATATTCACCTGCGATAAGCCGCAGTTGCCGGTAACGACCGTGGTTACCCCATCATATATAAAATTATCCGCGGTAGGATTTTTCTTTTCGTCGCCTTCAATATGGGTGTGTACATCAATAAATCCCGGGGCTACTATCAGGCCCCTGGCATCCAGGGTTTTTGCCGCGGTCCATTTGTTCAGTTTACCAATAGCTACGATTTTTCCATGCTGAACGGCGATATCAGCATAGTACCAGCTATTGCCCGTTCCATCAAGTATTTTGCCGTTTTTAATGAGGATATCGGATTCTTGTGTATGAGCGGGCAGGGTTGCTGCCAGGCAAATCAAAAAAAGGGGGAGTAATTTGAGTATGACTTTCATAAGCAGTAATATGATTATGAAAGTAACGGTTTTTCAGGATGAATTTTAATTAACCATTTTATCGTAAAAGGCAGGAAGTTTAACCAGGCCGTTTTTGATGCAGAAATGGCTTAATTCGGTTCTGTTGTTTACCTTAAACTGGAGGGAGAGGGTATTACAGTATCCTTTTACCGAAGCAACGCTTTTATTCATGATCAAAGCAATTTCCTTATAGGAAAGAAACAACCCATCAATAAGGCTCAAATGCGTACAAATGTTGAAGATTTTATGAACAACAGGAAAAACGACAGAAAGCAGGTGCAAAAATATTTTCATGTAAGCCACGCCAGATATGCAGCGTAGAGAATTTTGTATCACTAAATAACTAAACGATTAATGAAGGATAGACTCAGAATTTTCATTGACAAATAGATTTAAACCGATAATAAATGCCACTCTTATTTGAGTGGCATTTTTATGAATGACCGATAGAATCTTGCCCATACTGCGAGAAACCACACAAAACCATCCCACAGATCAGCAATAATCAGGTAGCTTTAAAAAGAAATCCTATACCCCCCAGTGCCTATTGAAATGATTTAATGTGCCTGTAGCCATCCCTGCGTTATTTACATGGCTTATCCTTTCTAAAACCGTACTTTTGCCCCCTGAAATTTTAAAGGTATGCTGAATAAGCTGGATGCAATAAAAGC
>CAYHTC010000325.1:0-2718 GCA_964359445.1 uncultured Sediminibacterium sp.
GAGCATGTTCTGCAGGTGCTTCGGATCGCGGTCCATACTGCGGGCAATAAAACTGGCATCGGCCCCCATAGCCAAAGCCAATGGATTGAAGGGATGGTCAATGCTACCCATCGGTGAACTCTTGGTAACCTTATGTACTTCAGAGGTAGGCGAATATTGCACTTTTGTTAAACCATATATCTGGTTATTGAATAACAGCATATTCACGTCAAAATTCCTTCTCAGCAAATGAATGGTATGGTTACCGCCAATACTCAGGCCGTCTCCATCGCCCGACACAATCCAGACACTTAATTCCGGGCGGGCAGCTTTTAACCCACTGGTTATGGCAGTTGCGCGGCCATGAATGGAGTGCATACCATAAGTGTTCATATAATACGGAAAACGGCTGCTGCAACCGATACCGCTGATAATTACAATATTTTCCCTGGGAATTCCAATACCCGGCATAACCTTTTGAACCTGGGCAAGAATGGAATAGTCACCACAACCCGGGCACCAACGAACTTCCTGGTCCGTTACAAAATCCTTAGCGGTTAATAGAGGCGCCGCTTGCGTTAACGTTTCTGACATGGCTGTTTAATTAACAATTAATAATTAGTAATTAATAATTGATTTGGGGGAAATAAAGCGCAAATATCCTGATTAATTACTAATTATTAATGACTAATTATTAATTGTGCATCAGTTCTTCCCGGTAGGCATTGAATGCTGCTATTGATTGGCTTATATGTTACTTTTTAGGATATAAAAAATACAATCTATCCCGTAAGAGCTTGCCATTTCTTTGTACTTTACTCTTTCATTTCAAAACACATGAAAAAATTATTCTTTTTACTTGTCCTTGGTTCTGCACAGCTACTATTTGCACAAACCAAACCGGAACTGATCAAAGTAACCGATATGCTAAAAATAACGCAGCTTAACAGCGTTACGATCAGTCCGGATGGCAGCAAAGCGGCTTTTGTAGCCACCCGTATCGAAACCGATGCAGACAATAAATGGGAGTCTGACTATATGAACCAGATTTACATAGTACCGGTAGATGGCTCTTCGGCGCCCAAACAGCTTACGGCCAGGGAAACAGCCTCTCAACCCGCCTGGAGCCCCGATGGTAAACAACTTGCTTTTATCAGAACAGTAGATGGCAAACCACAAATATTCCTGCTATCCTTTGATGGCGGCGAACCCGTTCAATTAACAAAATTCAAATACGGAGCAGGGTCTCCCAAATGGAGTTCAGACGGTAAGAGGATTCTTTTTTCTGCCGGTATTCCCTTACAGGCATTATTGAAAGACACTGTGCTGAATCCCAAAAAAGGAATACCCAAATGGCCCTATGAAAAACCCGGATTTGAGCATAACAGTCAATTGCAAACCAAAACAGCCAACCCGGATCCGGATGGTACCCTGGAAGAAATCAGGGCCTATTTAGAGAACAATGCCAGTGATAAAAAAGCCAAAGTAATTACTAAACTGAATTTTCAGGAAGAAAAAACAACCAGTTCAGAAATTTCCTTCAACCATTTTTTTATCGTGAACGTGGAACCCGGCTCACAGCCTGTTGCGGTAACACATGGTTTTTATCGCTTTACCGCTGCCGAGTTTACACCAGATGGCAAGCAACTGATCATTACAGGTGATATGGATGATACACAACACCCCGACCGCTCACTGGAAAGTGAAATATTTATGGCGGATGCGGACGGGAACAATTTGAAAAAGATATTAGGCGAAGAAGGAAAAACCTATCATAGTACCAGAATATCTCCTTCAGGCAAATGGCTGGCCTTTCAATATGGCAATACTTCTTTTGTAGATGTTCCGGCCCTGGCCATTATGCCTGTTAACGGAAGCAGCAAAGACATAATCCCCATTCCCTTCGACAGGAACAAAGGAAATATCACCTGGAGTACAGATGAAAAATATCTCTACTTCGTTGCACAAAGCAATGGAGGAGCGCCTGTATACCGTGCCAATGTTACAACAAAACAAGTAGAAGCTTTGTCTGATGTAAATGCAGGCATCAGCAGTTTTGATATAAAAAACAATAACATTGTTTTTGTAAAAACAGAAGTGGCTAATCCATTTGAACTATACGTTTCAGATGCCACCCTAAAAAACACCAAACGCATCAGTAGTTTTAATGACAACTGGATAAAAAATAAAAAACTCAGTTATCCTGAAAAGAAAAGTTTTGTAAACGAAAAAGGACTTACGATAGAATACTGGGTGATGAAACCCGCCAATTTTGAGCCGGGTAAAAAGTATCCGGCTATCCTGAATATTCATGGCGGGCCCAGCGCCATGTGGGGGCCGGGGGAAAGTTCTATGTGGCATGAGTTTCAGTATTATGCTGCCATGGGTTATGTAGTAGTGTACGGTAACCCACGAGGTTCAGGAGGCTATGGCGCCGCTTTTTTAAGAGCCAATATGAATGATTGGGGAACGGGGCCAACCGCCGATGTATTGACTGCACTTGACAAAGCCGGCGCTGAAGGTTTTATTGACACATCGCGCCTGGTTGTAACCGGCGGATCCTATGCAGGATACCTGGTGGCATGGATAATTACACAGGACCAGCGTTTCAAAGCTGCCTGCTCACAGCGTGGTGTGTATGACCTGGGCACTTTCTTCGGGGAAGGTAATGCATGGCGCTTAGTGCCGAATTATTTTGGCGGCTACCCATGGGAACCTGCAACCAAAGCCATTATCCAA
>CAYHTC010000326.1:0-2717 GCA_964359445.1 uncultured Sediminibacterium sp.
ATGCTGGAAATCCGTTCAGCATTTGCTGATCAGATTTTTGGTATATATCTCCAACCGTTATATCCGCCAGTGCATCAGATATGGCTACTTTTTCCCATTGCGTTTGAAATTGGCCCAAACGATACCCATCGGCAGTAAAAGCGGCGCCTATCAATGTATCAGTTGATTGTAACACTGCCTGGTATATTCCGGTTGAATACCCCGCCAGCCGGTATGGCCCCCGGGATTTAACCCCATCAATGATTGCCCATACTTCATCTCTGCCTTTGTGGGTAGTGGTAAATAACAATGTATCGCCCTGTACCTGTAAGAAACCGATAATACGGTTACTGTAGGGCATTATTTTTTTTACTTCACCACCAGCCACTACCTGTTTATTAATCGCCATTTCCCCGTTCCCCTTACGGGAAATCCAATACAGGTTTTCTTCATTGGCAGAAAATTTCGGATATGCATATACAGCATCCGCCTCTTTAACTGTTCTGAGTAGTTTGCCATCTGCCACATTCAGCAAAAGTAAAAATGCGGAATCATGCCGCGTCATAACCGCGGTTATTCTTTTTCCATCCGCTGAAATATCAGGCGAAAAAAACCGGGTATGTGAAAGGATAGTTTTTTCTTCCCCTGTTATACAATCCAATAATTTGATTGACTGATATTCCCTGTTACCCCATCTTGCATCCGGTTCATAAGCGGCGTAAACAATCCTACCGTTTTTATAAGAGAAATAATCATCCATAGAAATATCTTTCACAGCCAGTTTTTCTTCAGACCCGTTTGTGTGTAACTTATAAAAGGAAGGTATTTCCGTGTAAGATGATTTTAAAACAATTAACGACCCATCAGCAGCCAGGCAGGGGTATTTGTAGTTGATCAGATTATTTTTTCCGGTTTGCGTAAGCCAGTCGGTTTTTTCGTTTGCCGTTGACTTCCATTGTGTCTGGTAAAAAGACATGGCCCCATTCACAAACTGATCAAATGGTATACCGATATTTTTTTTAACAGATCCCTGGAAGGGATAGAAAAGAGGTTTGAACCTGACCGCATCGTTGGTAATGTTTCGCCAGATGTCTTCCCCATATTTTTTTCTTCCATAAGCTACCAGCAGATAACCGAGTTCATAATGATTGGGTACATAGTTGCGGAGTGAACCATTGCGCAGTTTCATATAACTGTATTGCCGGTTGGCATTGTACAGAGATTGATAGCTGCTGAGAAACAGTGGGAGTGTTCCTCTACCCTGTCTGGTTAATTTGGTTTCATTGAATACCGCATCGCCTTCAAAAAACCAATCGGGTATGGCGGCTGCATTGGCAACAGCCCGTCCCTGTTCACCCAGAAAAAAAGAAGCGAGCCGTGATAGTCCTTTATTAAAATTGCTGTATTGCTGCACATGCCTGAATTCGTGAACTGCCAGGTTATCCGTCCATCTTATGGCCCCCAGGGTAAAAGCATTCTGGGGCGGTGTAAGATAAAATTCACTTCTGTATGGAGCAAGGCCCACATAGGCATTGGAAAACAGGGTTTGATCCTGCAACACCACATTTATTTTTCGGATGCTATCTCCGATGGAGTGGGCATATTGTTTCTGTAACTGATGAACAATGGTTGCGATGCGTTGCGCCTGAACATCCCATCCTTTGGGAAAGATAACCCTTACGGTATCCGTATTAACCTGCCGCCATTTTGTGGAGGGGGGATTGCCGCCGAATTGCTGAGCGGATGAAAAGTGAAAAGTGAAAAGTAAAAAGTAACATATGATAACACCCTTCATCACCAGGATTTTATTTTGAAGATAGCGCTTTTCTATAGTCGGCTATTTAGCCAATTACATAGGTTCATTTGTAAGGTGAACCTTGGTCATATCCAGATATTGATTCTGTAGCTGATGGATAAAATGTATATCCGGATTGTGCCTTCTGTCTTCGCGATACCATATCTCCATTTTTGAAAAATCGCCCGCAACCGGAGTTACCAACCGGAATGAGCCTTTTGAATACTTAACAGATCCATCTTCATTTGCCTGTTTATGAAAATGAAGATTAAGCAATGATGCTTCATTTAACTCAAGGGGAAACAAATGTTCCGGTGCAAACCAGAACTCCTGCACTTCTGTTTCTACACAAACCTGTTTTTCATCTCCATTTAAGTTAACGACTTCCCCTTCCCAGGTTTTTCCTTCGTGCTCCGCTTTCAGATAGTCGCCGATCCTGATCTCATGATATTTAATCATATGGCAATGGTTTTAGAAGGATAAGTTAGGATATTTTCCTAAAAAAAAGAAAAAGAGATCAGGACTTATCTGGCCACAACGATTTTGTATTTGGTTCCTTTTATTTTTTCGGCCTGTACCAGGGGTAACAGGGTTTTTACCTTTTGTTTTTTTACGGCTACAAATGCATTATGATCCTTTACGATAATCAAACCCAGATCAGCTTTTTCGAGCTTGCCTTTTTGGGAGAGGAAGCCAACGATATCCACTTTACTAAGTTTGTCTTTTTTACCACCATTTATATAAATGGTAACCCATTCGGCGGATTTGGGCAACTTTTGTCCGGCAGGAACCTCCAATACCGGCGGCCGTTGACGGATATAATAAGGCATCGGCTCATCGCTATGCAATAGGAGGTATGCCGTTCCGGATGCATCCATACGGGCTGTGCGGCCATTGCGGTGTGTGAACTCGGTTTCTGTTGAGGGAAGGTGGTAATGCACAA
>CAYHTC010000327.1:0-2708 GCA_964359445.1 uncultured Sediminibacterium sp.
TACCATTCTCACTACAGGCGCTATTCACGAGGATGGTTTTGCTGATTGCTGCGATGCTTTTGGAGCGGGCTGGACCAAAGAAAAGATTTTGATGATTATGAAAGACAGCCGGCTGGGTACCTATGGTGTTGTGGGATTGCTGGGTATTCTCGGTTTTAAGTTTTTACTATTGCTGGAGATGAGCGAATCTGTAAGAGCAACTGAGATCATTTGCATCATGATCGCAGCACACAGCATCAGCCGTTTAATGGCAGTGAGTATTATGCAGCAATATGATTATGTGCAGGATATTGATGTGAGCAAAAGCAAACCACTTGCCAACAGGAAGCTGACCACAACAGAATTAATCATTGCAATTATTGGAAGTATCATTCCCTTATTATTTCTTCCTGCTGTTGCATCGCTGGCAGTGATACTGTTACCGGTTGCAGGCTGGCTGATGGGACAATATTTTAAAAAATGGATCGGCGGATATACCGGCGACTGCCTGGGCGCCACACAACAGGTTTCAGAAATTATTTTTTATTTGGGTGTATTAATTATTACAAAATATATTTGACGCCCGCCATCATCCACCTTCCAGGCATTGGGGCACCTAAAAGGTCACTGTATTTTTGATTGAATACATTAACCGATTCAACAAAAATACTTGCCTTGTTATTTAATACAAAAGCTTCAGCCCTTGCATTTAACAAAAAATAATCCTTTGAAAGAGCCGCACTGATAGCAGAGGCAGTTTGTGCCGCCCTGCTTTTATATATTGCGTTTGCACTGATACTAAACCATCGGTTTAAATAAACAATATTAAAATTGGTTAAAAATTTCGCGTGTGATGAAATATAAAAAGAGGGAAATGCATCACTGCTTTTACTATCCAGCCATACAAGTCCCAGGGTGGAGAAAAGATGCTGATGATTATGGAATGATTTATTGTATTGAATATCCGTTTCAAATCCGCTTGTATTTACTTTTGCAATGTTTTTTGCCAGTGCATAAGTGCCGGCAGGAGATAAATTATCTTTCCGGGGCATTCCACTGTAAGGTGTAGTGGTCCAGTCGATCAGTTTTTCCTGCTCCCTCCTGAAAATACCCGAGGAGATTTTCAATTCTTTTTTTATAAACAGGTCCACACCGGCTTCATAACTGAAGGAGCGTTCCGCTTCCAGGTTGGGGTTGCCGATACTACCGCTTGTTACCAGTGTCTTATTGTAATTATTATAGCGCTCGGTAAAATCTGCCTGGCGGATGGTTTTACCTGCGCTTCCCCTTATCTGTATGTTATTGATTTTGTAAGAAATGTTCACCTGTGGTACCAGTTCTGTACCGCTATTTTCTGTATAATCTAAACGTATGGCAGGCATTATTGATATATTGTTGCCAATACCCTGGTTTACAATCACAAAACCTCCGGCCTGTTTCAAATGATGATTACCCCTGTCATTGGAAGTAATGGTTTTGTCCTGGAACTGCATACCGGATATCAAACTGGTATTCGGTGAAAAATGATGTTCATAGCGGGAAGAGGCCTGGAATAAAGTAGAAATATTCTTGTTGGGTGAGGCACCGGCATTAAATGCATATTCATCGATGGCTTTTTTATACCCGGCATCCAGTACAAATTTGTTTTTATCTTTTTGGTAACTAAGGCTGGCCTGATTCCAGTAAGTTGCTACGGTTTCTATTGCCGTATCTGATTTGAAAGTTGTATAAAAATTCTGTGCACTGAATTTTCTTTTGTCATAAGCCGCTCTTACCGACAGATGCCAGTTTGTATTAAAATAATGGCCTGCAGAAACCGAAGCCGTGTTATTATTAAAAAACTTTCTTGTTCCCCGCTGCAGTTGTCCATCGGCGTTATTAGTAAGTAAGCCTCCGCTGACAGCGGTATTATTATGATGATAGACCCCACCGGCATTGATTGCCCATAAACCATATTGTCCTGCGGTACCCTGTACAGAAAACTGTTTTTTGTTATCCTTTATTTGGGCGGAAAATGTTTTAGTAATAATATGGATCACCCCTCCAACAGCTTCTGAGCCATAAATGGCGGAAGCAGCGCCCTTCAATACTTCTATGTGATCAATTTCTGCCGGGGCAATGGGGATATAACTATTAAAATGCCCTGTATTGGGATCATTCAGGCGAAGTCCATCCAATATAATCAACACCTGCTGAAAAGTGCCGCCCCGGATAACAACATCGCTTTGAGCGCCCATCGGGCCCCTTGACTGTACTTCCACTCCGGGTATATACCGCAGCAGTTCATCAATGGAATGTACCGGCAGTTGATTAAAATGAGCTCCATTCAGGGTAGTGATATTTCTCCCGGTCCTGGAAACAGGTTCCGGCTGCAGGGTAGCAGTCACCGTTACCGGATTTAATGAGATTTCGTTTTGTTGTCCACTTGCGGTAAAAGACAGGATAATAAAAAAAAGTGAACTAATTAATTTCATAACGGTTGTTTGGGTTTAGGCTGCAAAGTTGTTATATGCCCGTTATGTAATTGTCATTTGGTTGTCATTTAACGGTGTGAATACTTTACGGTATTTGGAATACCTGGTCCCTTTTATTGCGTATTGAAATAAGGGAGTTTTGTTTTTCACAGTCGTTTAATCAGGAATGCTAAAGTAGAAGGTGGCCCCCTGGTTTTCAAAAGCCTCTGCCCAGATAGTTCCCTTATGCAGGCGCACGATCCTTTGTACGGTTGC
>CAYHTC010000328.1:0-2700 GCA_964359445.1 uncultured Sediminibacterium sp.
ATCTATGGCAAGCCTTTCTTTTCCTGACACAATCAAAATTCTATAGCGGAAAGTAGTGGTTTGACCTTTGAATAGTTTGAAATTAAGGACCTCTTCATCATTCAATATTCCCCACCTTCTTCCTGCCTATCAAAAAATGCATCACCAGCCAGGCAGTCAGGTAAGCAGCCGCACATACCACAAACATGATGTAATAGGCGGTTTCAATCCGGTTGATGGCGCGATAATGCACAAATATATTTTTCTGTACCAGGAACGATAATAATATCCCTCCCAATGCACCAAACATACCCCCGATACCAATAACCGATGCAGTAGATTTTTGGGGAAACATATCACTTACCGTAGTATACATATTCGCACTCCATGCCTGGTGTGCCGCGGCTGCCAGGCCTATAACACCCACTGCCAGCCACATATTAATGGAACTTAACACCAGGGCGAATAAAATAGGTAACACGCAAAATGCATAAATGAGCATTGAGGTTTTTCTGGCTTTACGTACGGACCATCCTTTATACTGAATTAAATAGAATGGCAACCATCCCCCACCCACACTACCCAGCGTTGAAACCAGATACACTGCGGCAACGGGCCAACTGGCATCTGTAATTTTAATATGATAGATACTTTCAAAAAAATCGGGCAGCCAGAAAATATAGAACCACCAGATAGGATCGGTCAAAAATTTTCCTATCGCAAAGGCCCATGTTTGCCGGAATGTCAATAACCGCAGCCAGGATAAGGCAGGCAACCCATCATCACCCACCGTTCCTTTTTCATCTTCCTGATCACTTTCAATAAAAGTTAATTCTGCTGCTGATATTTTCTTGTGCCTGCGGGGAACCTCATATAATACAAACCAAAAGATCAACCATACAAAACCCAGCAAGCCGGTTATAATAAAGGCCCATTGCCATCCCCATTGAACCACAATAAATGGCACAGTTAAGGGTGTTAGTATCGCACCGATATTTGCGCCTGAATTAAAGATACCCGTAGCCAATGCCCTTTCTTTTTTGGGAAACCATTCTGCAACTGTTTTAATAGCAGCCGGAAAATTGCCTGCTTCGGTTAATCCTAATGCACCCCTTACTATCTGAAAGCCAAGCACGGTATTTACCAGCGCCGTGGCTATGCCGGCAAGACTCCATAAAAAAGTTGACAGGCCATACCCGATACGGCTTCCCATCTTATCTATCAAACCGCCGGCGCCCAGTAATCCAATCGCATAAAACACTTTAAAGGTGATCTCCACATTAGTATAATCGCCGTCATTCCAACCCAGTTGCTGTGTAAAGGTGGATTTTAAAAAACTGATCACACTCCGGTCGATATAGTTGATGGTAGTAGCAAAGAATATCAATGCACAAACCGTCCAGCGGTATTGACTCATTTTGGCTGCTGCTATTGTCATGAATCAGGATTTGATTGACTGTATAATGGCCAGTACCTCTTTGGTAGCAGCCGTAATCTGTGCATAATTTTTTGCTTCGAGTAATGACCGGGTAATGAGTTTGCTGCCCATACCCACGGCACAAACACCGGCTTTAAACCATCCCGCAATATTGTCTTTATTTAACTCTACTCCTCCGGTAGGCATGAATAATAAACCGGGAAATATTTCTTTGATGGCTGATACAAAACCCGTACCGAGTATATTACCCGGAAATAATTTAATCATTGCAGCACCCAGTGTTTCTGCCCGGATAATTTCTGTTGGCGTCATACAACCGGGTACCCATAACATATTGTTTTTGTCTGCCAGGGATGCAACCTCCTCAACCAACCCCGGGGAAATGATATAATCCGTACCGGCATCAATAAAGGTCCGGGCCATTTCTCCGTTTTTGATGGTACCGATTCCGAGGTACATACCTTTGAGTTCCGTATCACAAATCCTGCGCATGGCTTTAAAATTCTGAAGGGCCGCCTGTCCGCGGTTGGTATATTCAACAGCACGGATACCGGCGCTATATAAGGCTTTCAGCACTTCAATACTTACCATACTGTCTTTATCAAAATAGAGCGGCAATATACCCTGTTGGGGAATTAACGCAAGCAAAACGTCTTTTTTTCCCATATAGCTTATTTTTCTGTAGTAATATTATCTGAACCAATTAATACCTGTTATTCAATTACGCAAACCTTTATGTATTTTCATACAATGAATCAGGCCTGTTTTTGTTTCTTGCCAACAATTTAGTTAGCAATTTCACAGCAGGAACTTTGAAGTTAAATAATATAAACACTTTATCACTGATATATTTATTCTAATACGATTAACCATGCCAAAAAAAGTTGTTACACTCGGAGAGATCATGATGCGTTTGTCCACTCCCGGATTTGAAAGATTCGTTCAAAACAATAGTTTTGATGTTACCTATGGTGGCGGCGAAGCCAATGTGGCCGTGGCCGTGGCCAATTATGGACTGGATGGCGTATTCGTTACCAAAGTGCCGGATAATGCGCTCGGGCAGGCAGCCATCAACCATATCCGCCGTTATGGGGTAGATACCCGCTTCATTGCCCGGGGTGGTAATCGTTTGGGGATTTATTTTCTGGAAACAGGCGCCTCCATGCGGGCCTCTCAGGTTATTTACGATCGTGCGGGAGCTTCTATTGCCGATGTAGCGATCAGTGAGTTTGATTTTGATAAAATATTTGATGGCGCCGGCTGGTTCCATACAACCCGCATAA
>CAYHTC010000329.1:0-2688 GCA_964359445.1 uncultured Sediminibacterium sp.
AGTGGAAGGGAATGGCCCAGAACTCCTTTGATTTTAAAAAAACACATGGCTATTTTCCATTATGGTCAAATGGGATGTTCAGTGGTATGCCCGCTTTCCAGATTACCAGTGTGGGTACTAATCCGGTTTCGATTGTATATGCCTATTCCATTATCACCTTAAACCTACCCAAACCTGTCAGTTTTTTCTTTCTTGCCTGTATTTGCTTTTACTTTCTGAGCCAGGTATTAAAAGTAAACCCATATATCGGTTTGTTTGGCGCGCTTTCTTATGCTTATGCAACCTATAATCCCATCATTATTTCTGTTGGGCATGATACCAAAATGCAGGCGATTGCCTATTTACCGGCATTTATAGGATCCCTATTGTTATTGTATGATAAGCGATATCTGTGGGGAACTGCCCTGACCGCTTTATTTACCGGACTCCTTATTTCAGCCAACCACCTGCAAATAACCTATTATGGTTTTCTAATCGCTTTGATCATAAGCATTAGCCTGGGCATTAAATGGATAAAAGAAAAAGATTTTAAACATTTATTTACAGCCGGAGGTCTTGCCATTAGTGCGGCTATTTTAGGTATTTTGGTAAACGCGGTTACACTATTTACCACGTACGAATATTCAAAAAGAACCATCCGCGGCGGAAGTCAGTTGGGTGATGAGAAAGGGAGTGTAACTAAAACCGGATTAAGTAAAGACTATGCGTTAAGCTATAGTATGTATAAGACAGAGCCGCTGGTAATGATGTTCCCCAGAATTTACGGCGGCAGCAGCGGAAACCTGGAAGTGGCAGAAGATAAATCCAAAGCCATCGAAGCATTGCAGCAGATGCCGCAACAACTGGGGCAACAGTTACAGGGATACCTGCAATTTTACTGGGGGGGTATTGATGGTGCAGGCGGAACAGCCGGCCCGCCTTATTTAGGCGCCATTGTTTGCTTTCTGGCCCTGCTTGGTTTTGTATTCTTGGATGGAAAACACAAATGGTGGATATTAGCTGCCTGCCTGCTTACAATCATGATGAGCTGGGGAAAATATTTTGAAGGGTTTAACAGCCAGTTACTCAATTACCTTCCCATGTACAATAAATTCAGGGCGCCCAGTATGATACTGGTAGTGCCTGCCTTATTGCTAAGCATGATGTCTGTATTAACCCTCAATTTTATTTTGACTGAGTCGAACCGTGCAGCGCTTTTTCAGAAATACAGGAAAGCACTGCTGGTAGTGGCAGGTGTTTTTGTAGTGGTATTAGCCGTTTATTTTTCCAGCGACTTTTCTGGTGAAACCGATAAAATGTTATTACAACAAATCAACAGTATCAGCGATCCGCAACAGAAAACAGCGCTGGAACAGCCTATCCGTTCTTTTATAAATGGATTGAAAGAGGACAGGCAAAGTTTATTTATGAGTGATATCCTGCGCTCATTGCTATTTATTGCTTTAGCCGGGGCAATGCTCTTCCTGTTCGTTAAAAAGAAACTGAATGCACTGATGGCAACAGTGATCATAGGTGTTATGGCATTTATAGATGTGATGGTGATTGATACCAAATACCTGAATGCAGATCATTACCAGGAAAGTACCGACTATGAAAATAATTTCAAGCCAACGGCGGTAGATGAACAGCTTTTAAAAGATACCGGATACTACCGGGTTTTTGATGTATCACAGGGTATCTCAACTGCTTTTAATGGGGGAGCCCTCCCCTCTTATTTTCATAAATCCATCGGAGGATACCACCCGGCCAAACTGAGTATTTACCAGGACCTGATAGAAAAACAATTGTACAATTTTCCAAACTGTTTGCCTGTTATCAACATGCTGAATACGAAGTACATTATCACTTCCTCACAACAAAATGGGCAACAACTAATGGCGCAGCCAAACCCCGGCGCACTGGGCGCCTGCTGGTTTGTTAAGGCAATCGACTATAAAAAAACACCGGCCGGGGTGATGACAGCGTTAACCGGTTTCAGTCCTAAAGACACCGCCCTCATTGAAGAATCACTAAAGAAAAATCTTACCGCCAATCCACTAACTGATAGCACTGCCTTTATCAAACTGGTTAAGAATGATAATGATATAATAGAATACCGTTCGTCTTCAAAAACCAATGAGTTCGCAGTATTCAGTGAAGTGTTTTATGATGCAGGATGGGTGGCAACGATTGATGGCAAGGAATCACCCATCATCCGAACCAACTATGTTCTAAGGGGCCTGCAGGTGCCCGCAGGAAACCATCAGATTATTTTCGAATTTAAACCAGCCTCTTTTTACAATAGTAATAAAGCAGCCATTGCCGCTTCTGCTTTTATATGGTTATTACTCTTAAGTTCGGCTATCATGACATTCCGGAAACCAAAAGAGACCACCTGATATGAAGCTACCCATTTTACAGGCCTTATGAGTAATCCCCTCAAAATATCGGTGGTGATCTGTACGTATAACCGCGCTTTATATATTAGGGAAGCGATGGAGAGCCTGTACCATCAAACCTTATCCAAAGAATGTTATGAGGTGATTATAGTGAATAACAACTCTTCTGATCAGACTGAACAAATCTGTGAAGCGTTTATTGCCTCTCATTCAGATGCCCGGTATTACTATATGAATGAGCCAAAGCAGGGTGCCTCACTGGCAAGAAATACCGGTTCACTGCACGCAAAATCGCCCCTGCTCTGTTTTA
>CAYHTC010000330.1:0-2677 GCA_964359445.1 uncultured Sediminibacterium sp.
TACCAATGCTGTTACATGGTTTTTATCCGGAGGTTACGACCATAACCTCAGTGAACTTTCCGCGAAATATCAACGGATAACCCTGCATTCTGAAAACACTTTTCACTTAAGTAATCATTTCCAGGTATCGGCCGGGCTTTACTTCATTCAAAATAATAATGAAAGCGGGCAAAATGGTTATGGAATGATAACATCAGGCAATGGCGCTTCTTTATATCCATATGCCATGCTGGGAGATAATAATGGAAATGCATTACCCGTTATCAGGAATTATCGTCAGGTCTATCTTGATACGGTTGGCCAGGGAAAATTATTGGACTGGAAATATTATCCGCTGGACGACTATAAACATATAATGAATACAGTTAAAAAGTATGATTTACTGGCTTCCTTAAAATTGAACTACCGCATAAACAAAAGCTGGATGGCGGAGTTGCAGTATCGTTATGAGAACCAACGGACAACAGGGCAAATACTTTATGACCCGCAAAGTTTTTATGCCAGGGATATCATCAATTCATTTACCCAGTTAAATTATACCACAGGGCAAGTAACCTATAAAGTGCCTAAAGGGGGTATATTAGACAATTCAAACAGCCTGCTGGAAGCACATAACAGCAGGGCCCAATTGAATTATACAAATACCTGGCAGCAACATCAACTGACAGGTGTAGCTGGTGCAGAGATCCGCGAAACCAAAAATTCTGTAAACGCGTATAGAACTTATGGTTACAACAATGATATTCTAACTTATGGTAATGTTGATTACACAACTATCCATCCTATACTGGTTACCGGTTTCCCATCCTTCATTCCAACCACCGGTTCTATGGGAAAAAATCTGAATCGCTTTATATCTGCCTACATAAACCTGGCTTATACTTATAAAGAAAGGTATACACTCTCCGCCAGTGGCCGAAGGGATGCTTCTAATCTTTTTGGGGTAAACACCAATCAAAAATGGACACCTTTATGGTCATCAGGCGCGGCATGGCAGATTTCCAGGGAACCCTTCTATCAACTATCCTGGTTACCTTACCTGAAATTCAGTCTTACGTATGGTTATAGCGGTAATGTTGATCCCAACCAGTCCGCTGTTACTACCATTATGTACCAGTCTACTTCCCCTTATACACTAACCCCTTACGCCAGTATTAACCGGTATGCCAACCCGGATCTTAGAGGGGAAAAGACAAGTCAACTCAATGCAAGAATAGACTTCAAAACAAATGGAAACAGGATATCCGGCAGCATGGAATATTTTATGAAAAAAGGTATAGACCTGTACGGCCTCACACCTATTGACTATACTACCGGTATAGGTAATACAGTATTGAAAAATACTGCCTCTATGAAGGGAAACGGTTTTGATGTAGAACTCAACACAATAAATACGGATAAAAAGATAAAATGGCTAACAACCTTGTTGTTTAATCTTTACAAGGATAAAGTAACAGATTATTACACCAATATTGCAAGGGCCAACAGTTATATATACGGCGCTAATGTATATACACTTTCACCCCTGAAAGGATATCCTGTATATTCTGTCTTTTCCTATAGGTGGGCAGGGCTTGATGCACTAACCGGAAACCCTATAGGGTATTTTAACAAACAAGTGAGTGGCAACTATAACAGCATTGTTACTGATTCACTGCAAAATGCCGTATATAACGGGCCTGCCTTTCCTGTTACCCAGATTGCACTCCGTAATACATTTAGCTATGGCCCGTTCTCATTCTCATTGAATATTGTAGGCAAGTTTGGTTATTATTTCAGAAGGAGTTCTATTGATTATTCAGGCTTATTCAATAATGGTACCGGGCATGCCGACTTTGCGCTAAGGTGGCAGAAACCTGGTGATGAAATGCATACGAATGTTGCATCCATGATGTACCCATTGATAGGTAACAGAGATGTGTTTTACAGTGGTTCAGAAGTATTAGTGGAAAAAGGTGATCACATACGGTTACAATACATCGCCCTTAGTTATGAATGCACAAAAAAACAGTTTAAAAAACTACCGATGCAGCGGCTCCGTGTTTTCGCGAATGCCAGTAACCTGGGAATACTATGGAAGGCCAACTCCGTACAAATGGATCCTGATTATTTAAATAATGTCATCCCTCCCTCAGCAACCATTGCCATAGGATGCAACATCAGTTTTTAACTTATAAATACATAAGATAATGAAAAAAAATAATTATATAGTGATTGCATTGCTCCTGTCAGTTACCGCCTTTAGCTTCGGTGGCTGCAAGAAATATCTGGAAGCCAAACCCAACCAGGCATTGGCTGTACCAACATCAGTGCAGGATTTACAGGCTTTACTGGATGCTTATTTCAGGGTGAACAATGATCCCGGTTCATCTGAAGCAAGCGCTGATAATTATTACCTGACTTATGCAGACTGGTCTTCCCTGACTGAACCCTATCGCGGGTTGTATACCTGGGAAAAAGACCATGTATTTGCCAATTATCCGAATGACTGGTCACAAATATATAACACGGTATTTATCACTAATGTAGTATTGGACAACATTGATAAAATTGACAAAAATATAGGTAATACGACAAACTGGAACAATGCAAAAGGGAGTGCTTTACTGCTTCGTTCAAAAGATTTTTCCCAGGCAGCCGATATCTGGTGCGGGCCTTATAAAGCTGCAACTGCCGG
>CAYHTC010000331.1:0-2675 GCA_964359445.1 uncultured Sediminibacterium sp.
TTTGATGAGGATGAAAGGGAAATGCTTTCTCAAAAGACCAGGAATGTTTTTATTTCAGGAGAAGAAAATGTTCAGGCTAACTTTCTGCTTAAAACAAAAGATAAAATACCCTATTATTTTACGGGGATAGCCATTGAGTACGAAGGCAGCACTTGCCTGATGGGTGTAGGGATTGACATCTCCGAGAGGGTAGCAGCCAAGGAAAAAATTAAAAAAACTTCAGAACAGTTGCGCCAACTGGCCGGGCATCTGCAATCTATACGCGAAGAAGAACGTAAAAGAATTGGCCGTGAAATTCATGATGAATTAGGACAACAGCTTACCGCCATAGAAATGGATGTAGCCTGGATTGATAAAAAAATACCGGAAGAATCAGCCATAATAAAAAACAAATTAAAAAATGTTATAACACTATTGAGTGGAAGCAATCAATCTATAAGAAGAATATTGAACGAGCTACGACCAAGTATTTTAGACGATCATGATTTGCTGGAAGCCATAGAATGGCTAAACAGGCAATTTACCGCTAATACAGGAATTCCTGTTAAATTTACAACTGATGAAAGTGAAATTAAATCATCAGAGTCTGTCACAACCTGCATTTTCAGGGTGTACCAGGAGGCATTTACCAATATTACCAGGTATGCCCAGGCAAAAAAAGTGTCAACTTCGTTAAGTGTTGCTAATGAAACTATTATGGTTATTATTGAGGATGATGGAAAAGGTTTTGATATGGCATCTGTCCAAAATAAAAAATCATTTGGTATTTTGGGTATGCAGGAGAGAATTCTTATACTGGGTGGGAGCTTTGAACTGGTTTCTTCACCGGGAAAAGGAACAAAAATAATCATTGGGTTACCTTATCATACTTCAGAATATATTTAACTTTTTGCCAATGAAACGAATACTTTTAGCCGATGATCATAGCTTCATACGTTTGGGGCTTATCCAGATACTTAAAGATGAATACCCTTCTGTGGAAATAAAAGAAGTAGAAGACGGGGACACTCTTGTTAAAGAAGTGATGAAACATGATTGGGATTTACTGATATCCGATCTTGATATGCCAGGCAGAACCGGCCTTAAAGCATTAGAGCAAATTAAACTGATAAAGCCCGATTTGCCGGTCTTAATTCTAAGTATATATGCTGAAGATTTGTATGCTGTAAGGGTTTTAAAGGCAGGGGCATCCGGGTACATGACTAAAAATGCCGCCCCTTATGAATTAATTACTGCCATACATCGGATATTATTGGGAAGAAAACATATACCCCCTCAAATAGCTGAAAAATTATTGATGAACCTGGATATTGACAAAAAGCCACATGAATTGCTCAGTAACAGGGAATTCGAAATTTTTAAACTCCTTGCTTCCGGGAAAAAGCTTACCCAGATTGCAGAATTACTTTCACTAGCTTTAACAACCGTTAGTACACATCGCGGCAGGATTATGGAAAAGCTTGATTTGTCTACTAATTCCGAACTGACCCGCTATGCTATTGCCCATCGTGTTATTTCCAGTATGGAGTTTTAGCATTCATATCTGATCTTTTCAGTTAGTTTATGATGTTTAGTATTACCAATACCCATCAATAAGTACAGAACTCTCCGCACATTCTGCAACTCCCCGCTTTCTTCGGATGGCAGAACCCCGAATTGATCTATCCGCTTTTTCGTAAGCTTTTACCAATCACAACGTGATTAAATATTTTTTACCTGAATGGTACAGCAGGTCAGCTTATAGTATAACTACTATACCATGTAAGATACTAACTTCTACATAAACTGGAACGTTACTTCTATACTGTGCTATCCGGTATTATGTGTTATTTGTTATAATAAATAAAGACATAAAAACGCGGGTAGTAAATGTTGTGGTTCTATCCGGATAATGGTACAATTTTAAAAGATATATCCGTTGGGGAAAAATACATGGGTTATTCACCGGCCTGTTTCTAATAGAGAAGGGGCAATGATTTTTTACTGAACAAACGTGCACTTTTTTGTTGATCATGTTCCTGAAGACACAATATTTGCTATTTACAATTCAAAACAACCGGTTATGAATATTTTTACAAAGGTGATTCTGTTAATTTTTTTACTAACATCCGTGTACACAAGTAGAGCCCAGTCATTAGCTATCAATACAACAGGGTCGCTGGCAGACACTTCTGCCATCCTTGATATTACGAATGCTGCCAAAGGCATATTGATACCCAGGATGACAGCTACGCAAAGAGCGGCCATCTTTTCCTCGGCAACCGGTTTATTGGTTTTCCAGACAGATGCACCTGCCGGTTTTTATTATAATAGCGGAACTGCAGCATCCCCGGTATGGGTATTAATTCAAAACAGCGCTTCAGGAAATATTACAGGTACACTTACTACCGGAGCGCAGCCTAATATTACTTCAGTTGGTACTTTGTCCAATCTCAGTGTAACGGGAACCATCAATGGCGGTACATTCAGCGGTGTATTATCTGCGGGTACCATTGCGGGAATTACTTCGTTAAATAATCTTTCTTCATTAACCGTAACGGGAACCGTTAATGCGGGAACACTCAGCGCGTCAACCATCAACGGAACACTGGCTACTGCCGCGCAACCGAATATTACATCGCTCGGAACATTGTCCGATCTTACTGTAACAGGAACAGTAAGTGCAGGTGTACTCA
>CAYHTC010000332.1:0-2657 GCA_964359445.1 uncultured Sediminibacterium sp.
TGCCTAATCCCACGAAGTTGACCGGCGAATCCTATTTTGATTGACCGGAATTATCTCATTCAAAAGCTGATGAAATTATTTTAAACGATCCTTTCATTTACGATATAGGAGTTGGTCATTTTGTTCAAGTTATTTTGCTGTTTTATTCCTTTTTTCCTCTTAAAGATTTGCCCTTGAGATTTAATTTTATAGCAATTGGAATAAGCCGGTCACAAATAGCATCAGCTATAGTTGGATCATCAAACAAAGAATGCCATTTATTAGGCGGATACTGAGTAGTAATGATAATAGGACCTAATTGATCTCGTTCTTCAATGAGTTCCATTAACTCAGAAAGCTGGTCTTGGGTTATGGGCTGCATAGCAAAATCATCAATTATAAGGACTTTAATCTTTTGCAGCTTCTGCAGGTAGTTCAGATATACCCCGGTTCCTTTTGCCGCCTGTATTTCTTCAAATAATTTTTTATATCTGATTTTTTGAGCAGGGTATCCTATTTTGCAGGCATGCAGACCGATAGCTTCAGCAATATAAGTTTTACCCGTTCCGGTTGGGCCGGTGATAATAACGTGCTGAGAGTTTTCAATCCAGGTCTTTGATTTAAACTGCATTATGTCCGTCTTGGCAAAACCACGGTTGGAATCATAATGGATATTCTCAATGCACGCCTGTTGAGGTTTAAAGTTTGCCCGGCCAATCATGCGGGACAAGCGTCTGTTTTTTCGGGAAGTAAACTCATCTTCTACCAAAAGAGAAATGAATTCCTCATGGCTCAGGTCCCTGTGATCGCCGTTTTTGATCCTCTGTTCAAGACATACTGCCATGGCAGCAAGACGCATGCTGCGCATTTGATGCAGTGTTTGTTCTAAATGCATTTTTGCCTCCTTATATAAGGGTTAATGGTTGTAATACTCCTGTCCTCTAATATTTTCATGCAGGACAGTTTTTGGGTTTTGGCTTTGAGGCACAGCTTTTTCTTCAAGGCCCTGTTCAAGAATGGCCTTCATTGCTTTGCATGTTAAATTCCCAAAATACAATGCTCGTTCAGCTGCTTTTTCAATCCTCTCTTTCGGGTATTTCTTTGAGAGAGACAATAGACCCAATGCAGCCCGAAACCCCTGTTCCGGATGCTGTTTGTTCTGCATCACCCTGGTCACCAGTTCAGCTATAACAGGACCTATCTTGTTGGCTTGGGCAATGAACCAGGGGGCAGACCAGCCTTTAACGAATTTGTGGTTGGGCGGCATATGTTCATCTTTTGTCGTATACCGGTAATTTGGCAGCTCTTTTTTGTGACGGCATATATGGTTGCCGTCATGGTAGATTTCCAGAATATTGTTGATCTGATATACATCTACGTGCTGCCGTACTATTTCATATGGAACGCTGTAGTAGTGTTTATCAAATTCTATGTGATAATTCGGCGCCACACGGACATCGACTTTCACCTGTGTAAACAGGAACGGGCTTGTGGGTAAGGGCTTTGCATATGGTTTATCCAGCAGTTCAAACCGTTCCTTTCGTGTTTTTTTATATTGCTGCATGGGGCGGTCATTATAAAGCTCCAAAGCCTCCCACACTGCATGGTTGAGATCCGCAAGACAGAAAAATGTGCAATTGCGAAGCCGGCCGAATATAAAACGCTGCAGATGAAGGATATTGCTCTCTACAACAGGTTTGTCCTTAGGCTTGCGTACCCGGGCAGGAAGAACTACCGTTCCGTAATGCTGAGCAAATTTCTCATACAATGCGTTTATATCGGGTTCATAGAAGTTGGCCTTTGTTACACCGCTTTTCAAATTGTCCGGTACAAATGCATTAGGAACACATCCAAAATACTCCAGAGACCGAATATGTGAGCTTACCCAGTCCTGAGCACTCTGACTCTCTGTGCATTCAGCATAAGTGTAACTGCTGGCCCCCCAGCTGCTTACAAAGAATTCTGTCTCTGCCCACTTGCCTGTTTCACGATTATAATATCGCAACCCGTCTCCACTATAATCTACAAAAAGCTTATCCCCTCCCTTATGGACTACTTTCATGCTGATTGACAGGCCCTTTCGGTACTTCTGATAATGACGGTATAAACTGCTCCTGCTTAGACCTTCAGGATTGTTTTGTAAATATTCATTCCATAAAAGTTCCAGAGTCATATGCGGACGGGCCGATTCTTCATGTATATACTCAAAATCCGGCAATATATCTTCTTTCCCCTTTGAGGGCCTTCCACCATATACGACTGCTTCAAGTTCTGTGTCCGGCATTCCTTCCGGCACTGGCCAGATTATTCCCGACTCTTTAAATCTGCCCAGATTATTAAATACACTTGTCTTTGATATCCGTAGTGCATCTGCTATCTGCCGGTTGCTTAATCCGCTTTCAAAATGCAGCCTTAAAATCTCTCTTACCTTTCGCATTGCAGTCCTTGCCCTCTTTTTGGCCACTGAGTATCCTCCTTATATTTAATTGGAGGATTACAATAACCTGTAAATTTGAGTTTAAATACAACCTTTGAACAGTAATCCCATTTCCATTGAAAATCGGTCACTTAAATTGGGATTTGCCGGTCACCCAATGTGGGATTGCCCGGTCAATCAAAATGGGATTAGCTGGTCACGTCAGATGGGATTTCGCGGTCACTTGCGGTGGGATTAAGCA
>CAYHTC010000333.1:0-2656 GCA_964359445.1 uncultured Sediminibacterium sp.
ACAGAGCCTGCTTATTAGACTGAGCATTCAACCATGTCATATAATCACTGATGCTGCTGTATCCATCAGGCACTTCAAATTGACAGGTAAGGACATCACCAAAACACTCCTGAGCTGTAACGGAATATTGGCTGGCATCAAATTCCTGGCCTGATATTCCGGTAAAATAGTAGGTCAGTACAACGGTTTTACCGGATGTTGACTTCATAGCAAAAGCTCCCGCAATGCCCAGGATAATAGCCAGCATGGGAAGAAGCATTTTAAACTTTTTCATAAGATTTTGTTTAATTGTTTAAAAAATAAAATGCAGTAATAACTGTTGCCCTTTCTGCAACAAATGGTAATTCAATAATTGCTTACTCTTTTACAGGTTTTCAGCTTACTCCCTGTTTGTTAAGAATTACTCCGGTTCTTTGGGTGAGGGCCATCTGATAGCGACAATAAATCCATAGAACCGATGATCGTAAAGCTCAAAAAGAAAAGTGGCTATTAATTATCCATTCGATTTTATTAATTGTCCGGGTAGAAATAAGTTACGGGGTTGTATTACGCACCTGCCCCGGAGTACAATCAAAACGCTTTTTAAAAGCTTTGATGAAACTGCTGAAGCTTTTATAGCCCGTAACATCAGCAACCTGGTTAACAGCAAGACGCCTTTCCCTTACCAGTTCAATAGCCTTAGACATTCTTATTTTAACCAGGAACCCGAATGGGCCCATACCAAATTCATGGCGAAAGCCAATTTTGAAACTTGTTGTATTCATGCCAAACTTCTTTGCCATTTTACTGATACTGTAATGTTGCGCATAATTGTCTTCAATAAACTTCTTCGCTTCATGCAATTTATCAATAGCGCTATCATTTGGTTTTTTTGAAGTATCCTTCCTGCCTGATGGAAATGCCATGATATGAAACAAGAGTTCGGTTGCCTTTACCTTCAAATAAGCTTTTTGTATATCCCCTTCATAATCTGAATTCAGCATTTCATTCACGATACCCCTGACAGTAAAAGAAATATTGCAGGGTTGCTGATACACGGAAAAGGCAGTACGTGTTTTCAATTTCGCGATAACCGGTTTTACAAACGGGAATAATGCTGCATACTGTTTAATATGGTTTGCCCGGTAAAACACCTCAAAACAAACATATTCCTTACCCTTCTGAAAACCGGAAGCCGTATTAATGAAAGGCAAATAGAAAAGATTGCATTGTGCTTCTTTAAAAACAATGGTTCCGAGTCCGCGAATTGAATAAGAAGGATCGTTTTTAAGAACAATATGTATCCCTAAGTATTGTTCTTTACCGGTAAACAGGCAGGTACAATCCTCCTTAATCCTGTAAATGCTATAACATATCTTAAAATCGCCTAAGTCTATCTGCTGGTATAGCACTTTCCCAAAGTGCCCATGGACATATTTTATGGTACTTCCTCTTATCCGGAAGCTTTTGAATTCTTCCGGGATCTCAGGCAATTGCCTGAGATCATAGACGCGCTCATCAATGTTCAGCTTTCCCATTGAGTCCGGCATTTCACTTTAATAATAGCTGGGAGCAGCAACAGTATTGATCAGCATGGTACATGAACTGCAGGAACAGTCCAGTGTAACACTGCCGCTATTACTGATAATTGTTTTCACCTGGCAATTACAATCGGTTCCACTGCACGTTACGCTACTCAGGGTTAATGCCTGACCGTTCAGGTATTGTTGTTGCAGTATCACCTTGCCGGTTCCCTTGTTGGACGTATAAAAAATAAATGCGTAACTTTTGTTTTTGGAATCAATATAAGAGATACTTTCAATTCTTTCCAGTTTCTCACCTGGTGAACGCTGGTTAAGTACCATTTGTATTTTCCGCGATGCATCCGCATCGTTTTTAAAAAAAATAGTCCGTGAAACAGCGGGTAATTGCGGATTGTTTTCTTTTTGGCAGGCCGTAAGGATCATAATACCTGCCATGATAAATAGCATTTTCATGGCTTGAAATTTAAATAGTTAAAGAGTTACCGGTTTATCCGGATGGCGCTTAAAACTGTCTAAATTCAATAGCCGCGAACCACTCTATTGTGAATCCGTTCAGATGTGTTGTGAATCCGTTCAGATACGTTGTGAATCCGTTAGCGTTTGTAAATAACCG
The DNA here is from genome assembly GCA_964359445.1 of uncultured Sediminibacterium sp. GTDB lineage: Bacteria > Bacteroidota > Bacteroidia > Chitinophagales > Chitinophagaceae > Sediminibacterium. Next base: position 2,137 of record CAYHTC010000333.1, read on the forward strand.
GTTTTATACGCAATATTGAATGTACCTGGTTGTATTTCACATAAAAACCGGTAAATTCAATTAAATAATATCCTATTTGAAAAAGCTGCTGTTATATGGCTGTCTGCTACTTTGTTGTACCTGTACCATAAGAGCCCAAAATGGTAATACGTCTGTTATTACTTATATCGCTGAAATACCTATTATTATCAAGTCCGGTCTATATATAGACACCCTGACAAATGGAAAAACCTTACATACCATTTCCGGCAAAATCAGCATCGCGCTGGCTCCAAGGAAGATGTCCATCTTAAGTGATCACTATTTTAAAATCGCGAACCCCATAAACAGTCAGCGGGTTTCGCAGGTAGAATACCGCTATTTTATAAATGCTGAGCCGGATAATCATTGGTTTTCTTTGCCGCATCAGGATACCAACGCTACAAAATTCCCTTACGCAGGGTTGCTCGCGGATACATCCATTCGTGCCAATGAAAAACTGGTGATACAATTCAGGTATAAACGGAATCAAAAAATGATA
>CAYHTC010000334.1:0-2648 GCA_964359445.1 uncultured Sediminibacterium sp.
GTTGTATCACAGGCAAAGAAAGGCGTACCGGGTTTTGCAAATGCATACGCCAAATTTATCGAAAAGGTTACCATTAACCAAAGCAGCAAGAGCTTAATTGTCAATTACAGCCGCAGTGTTGCCTATGTAGCCATTGAGTTCAACCGCTGTCCGCATGAGGTAAGCACAGATGAGATCAACAGCTACCTGTATCGTATGATGGTACATGAGCAATGTTCCCTCACTTATTTTAAACATGCTGTATTTGGCCTTCGCTATTGGTTCAGGCTTTTTGGCATGGAAGACAAGGCTCTTCGGATGCCACCGGTTAAAAAAGAAAAAAAGCTGCCTGTGGTATTGTCCAAACAGGAATGTAAGGAACTGTTTAAAGCTCCCCGCAATTTAAAGCACCGCTTTTTGCTTGCCATGGCATACGGAAGTGGCTTGCGCATGAATGAGCTCCGGCTGCTTAAAATTACTGATCTGGATGTGCAGCGCCTACAGGTACGTGTAAAACAGGGTAAGGGTCGCAAAGACCGCTATGTACCCTTGTCAATTTTAATTGCGCAAAAGCTACCAATCTATTTAGATACCTGCAAGCCACAAACATGGCTCTTTGAAGGCAACACGCCGGGCCAGCCAATGGGAGAAAGATCCATCCAGTACATCATCGGCGAAGCGCTGCCCAAAACTAATATCTCCAAACAGGTAAGTATGCATACCCTGCGGCACAGCTTTGCAACACACCTACTCGAAGATGGTATTGACATCCACACCATACAGCACCTGCTCGGCCATGCAGACTTGGTGACTACAATGGTTTACTTACATGTGGCCCAGGTAAAGATGAAAGCTGCACACAGCCCGCTGGACAGTCTCTATAACCTGTTGTAACATGGCTGCTGCAAAACTTGAACTGGCGCACATTGTGCGCCGGTATGGAGATGCTTTTATTGAAAAGCATCAGCCACTGCAATATCACGCCCGTGTGCTTAATGCCATTGCCAGCTGCCGTACTGCGGCACTTGGCGGCCATATAGATGCCTGCGACAGTTGCGGCCATCTCCGCATCAGCTATAACAGTTGTCGCAACAGGCATTGCCCTAAATGCCAGGGTATACAACGGGAAAGGTGGATCGAAGACCGGCGTCAAAAATTGCTGCCGGTAAAATATTTTCATGTGGTGTTTACGTTGCCGCAGGAACTTAACCGCTACTGTTTGGGTTACCCTGCATCGTTATACAGCCTGTTGTTCGCCTGTAGCAAAGCCACCATTGAAACCTTTGCTGCAGACAGTAAGCACCTTGGAGCACTGCCAGGCATGATCAGTATACTGCATACATGGGGGCAAAATCTCATGCTGCATCCGCATGTACATATGATTGTGCCTGCAGGAGGCTTTACCGCCTGCAATCACTGGAAGCATACCAAACAAAAGGGTAAATACCTGTTCCCGGTAAAAGCCATGAGTATTGTTTTTAAAAATAAGATGATGGAAGGTCTACAGCAACTGATTGCTGGGCAGGCCATACCATTATTAAGCAGTACAGATACAAAAACACTCTACAACAAATCATGGGTGGTGTTTGCCAAACGTCCCTTCGGTGGGCCGGAACAGGTGATTGAATATTTGGGTAGATACACCCACAAAATTGCAATCAGTAATCACCGCATTACGGCAATAGAAAATGGCAACGTAAGCTTCCGTTATAAAGATTATGCTGATGCTGGTAAACAAAAGGAGATGACCATCAGCGCCACAGAATTTTTAAGAAGATTCTGTATGCACATACTTCCCAAAGGCTTTCGTAAAATAAGGCACTATGGTTTTTTAAGTAACCGCTGCAGCCAGGCATTTAAACAGCAGCAACTGCAAATGGGTATTGTTATAAAACCACAAAGCACCGAATGGAAAACAATCGCCAAAGAAAAACTTCATTTTAATGCTGACCAGTGCCCTTGTTGCAAAGAAGGTAAAATGATGGAAGTACTATCTTTTGATAACAACGGGCCACCAAAATGGGCAATCAACAAAATACAGTCACAGATGAATACAGCAGAAAAAATTTAATGCACAACATTGAAGTGGAAGCGCATTGCCGGTACTAAAAAAAGACAACCCAATACAACCGAAGCCTGCTAAATACTAGCAAAAAGCGGCGCTGAACACAACAAATTCTTATCCTTAAAAACGTAACCTATCAGCCTGCTGATAAATAATGCCATGAAGGCAAACTGCAACACACCACAACTAATTATTCAAACCCCATAAGTAAATAGACCGGCTACCTCCGGTTCAGTCAACAAAGGCTTAAATCGAAGTTCCGCTATAGCTGCACTTCGTTTAAGCCCTATATGTTATGCGTTCGTGCTACTTCGGGGTCAATGCTCAACTGTTTGAAGTCAGCACCAAAACTCACTAAATATGTTGTCCGTGTGTCCATTTATTTTCTAACGTCTGTGTAGCGAAAATCGTCATGCGTAAGAGTTGTTTTTCCAAGAAGGTCTTTTCGCATTGCTAATACAATATTACCAACTGCTTTTCTTCCTTCATGTGGATTTGGCTCTTTGCCCTCGGAGTCAATAACCAACTTAACTAAATTATTTATTGCTGTTACAACTTCGTCTGAACAGTATATCCATGATTTGTATTGCTCTTCAAAAAACTT
>CAYHTC010000335.1:0-2637 GCA_964359445.1 uncultured Sediminibacterium sp.
TCTTGCTGTTCAAAGTATCGGTACCGCGGTATTTGAACGTGTTACGATCTGCCAGGAAGCCGGGTGTTAACACCAGTTCATTGGTTTTAAATAAACCAATACCGGCCGGGTTTACGTGATTGGCAGTGATATCACCTCCTAAGGATCCCATCACACCCCCGGTAGCCATATTCCTTGCTGTTCCATTTTGTGTAAACCAGGCTGTTCGTAAGGCTTCTTCCGGTGTTTGGGCAGATGCTGAAAAACCAAGGAAGGAAAATAGAATGAGTATATTTCTTTTCATACAAATGAGTTTGGATATGCGTATAGCGATGGGCAGGTAAAACCTGTATCAGTTTGTATTACATAAATGGGTTCTTAACCTTTGCCACCTCTTCCGGTTCCGGTACTGCTACCTGTGCTTTTAAAACCGCCGCTGTTGCCCCCTGCACTGCTGCTACCGGCAGGAGTTGAGGTACTATTTGGTGTGGTGCTGTTAAAAGTTCTAACGGGCCTGTCGTAGCCGGAGGCATTATCTGCCGAGCCTGTGAAAACCCTTTTTAAAAGATTGCCAAAGTTGCTATTGCCATTACCCGGTACAAAACTCCCCGTCTTAAGATCCCTGTACCCGTAATTATTGTTATTGTAGCTTTTATTCCGGTATGCGGATAGTAAACTTCCTGCTGTGTACCCGCCCGGTGAATATTTGGGTGTACCGTAATGTATCACTGTATAAACCGGACTGCTCCATCCCCACCCACCCGTTCCCGGACTCCATCTGTTATAGCCAAAGCCCTGGTTCCATCCGGGTGTATAATAGGCATAGGGGTTCAGTTTGCTGTAAGAATAATAATTGCCGAAATCATAGCGGCTGTCATACCAGTAATCAAAATTATCCAGGGCACTCCAGCGGTAACGGTTAGAAATTTTCATGCGTAAATACTGGTCGTCAAGATTGCTGATATATTCCCTGTATGCTTCCTGTTTTTGCCTGTCTGTTTCATCCTCTCTCACTGCCGCTACCTCACGGCCGGGTGAATAATATACATCATCCGGCGTTTGACCGGCCTGGAAGGCCGTTGAACAGGCTGTCAAAAGTCCCATGCTAAGTAACGCTAAGAGTAAAGTCTTATTCATGACATCAGGATTGAAAGGTTAGATAAGGCGAAGTTACATACATTTGCGTGCCGGTAAAACCGTCTGTCATTAAGGTGTCAAACGGTTTGCCAACTAACAGGTGTAAGTCTGTTTATTTGTTAAAAGAATCATAAAATATTTATGGGTAAGGAAATTACTTCGCGTGAACAGGATTATTCGCAATGGTATAATGACCTGGTAATTAAAGGAAACCTGGCCGATTATAGTGCGGTAAGGGGTTGTATGGTGATTAAGCCATACGGTTTTGCCTTATGGGAGAATATGCGTGATGCGCTTGACAAAATGTTCAAAGATACCGGGCATCAGAACGCTTATTTTCCTTTGTTCGTACCCAAGAGTTTGTTTGAGGCTGAAGAAAAGAATGCGGAAGGATTTGCAAAGGAATGCGCCGTTGTTACCCATTATCGTTTGAAATCGGACCCCGGTAATAAAGGTAAACTGATTGTTGACCCCGAAGCTAAGCTGGAAGAAGAACTGGTGGTTAGACCTACCAGCGAAGCCATTATCTGGAGTACTTATAAAGGCTGGATACAATCTTACCGCGACCTGCCCATTCTGGTAAACCAATGGGCCAATGTAGTAAGATGGGAGATGCGTACGCGCTTGTTTTTGCGTACTGCCGAGTTTTTATGGCAGGAGGGCCATACTGCCCATGCTACCGCAGCGGAAGCTATTGCAGAAACCAGGCAGATGTTAGATGTGTATGCAGATTTTGCAGAGAACTGGATGGCATTGCCTGTTATTAAAGGGATGAAAAGTGCGAATGAACGTTTTGCCGGTGCAGAAGATACCTATTGTATTGAGGCATTGATGCAGGATGGGAAAGCATTGCAGGCAGGTACTTCTCATTTTCTGGGTCAGAATTTCGCGAAAGCTTTTGATGTTAAGTTTAGCGATAAGGAAAATAAACTGGATTATGTTTGGGCTACCAGTTGGGGGGTGAGTACCCGATTGATTGGTGCATTGGTAATGGCGCACAGTGATGATGATGGTTTGATTTTTCCCCCGCGGATTGCACCGGTACAGGTAGTGATTGTGCCTATATATAAAGGTGATGAGCAGAAAGCAATGATTGATGAGAAAGTGCAGGCAATTGTTAAAAATCTTAAGGCGTTGGGGATCTCTGTTAAATATGATGATTCGGACAATGCAAGGCCGGGATGGAAATTCGCCGAGTATGAATTAAAAGGTGTGCCGGTAAGGATGGCTATTGGCGCCAGGGATCTGCAAAATAATGTGGTAGAAATTGCCAGAAGGGATACAAAGGAAAAACAGTCGGTGAGTATTGATGGGATTGAAGTGTATATCAAAAATTTATTGGCCGATATACAGGTATTCATGTATAATAAAGCCAAACAGTTTCGTGATGACCGTATCACAAAAACAGATAATTGGGATGAATTTGTAAACCTGCTTGATACCAAAGGCGGATTTATTTCAGCACATTGGGATGGTACACCGGAAACAGAGGATAAGATTAAAGAACTATGCAAAGCAACC
>CAYHTC010000336.1:0-2615 GCA_964359445.1 uncultured Sediminibacterium sp.
CTAACTATTCTTTTTTTATGGGTACTTCCAATGATAATATTGAAGAAGTACTGAGAACCAATGAAAGAAAAAATGATATCTGCGGCGTGAAGGTATTTATGGGATCATCCACCGGAAATTTATTGGTTGATAACCCGCTAACGCTTGATAAAATATTTGCCGGATCAGAACTGTTGATTGCCACACATTGTGAAGATGAAAGCATCATTAAAGCCAATCTTCAAAAACTGAAAAGTGAAAAACAAATACTGGAACCTTCTGATCATCCCATCATACGTAATGAAGAAGGCTGTTTTGAGTCGTCGTTCCGGGCCATACAATTTGCCAAAAAATACAATAGCCGTTTACACATACTGCATATCAGCACAGAAAAAGAATTGCAGTTGTTCACCAATATGATACCGCTGAATAATAAACGCATAACGGCTGAAGTATGTGTACATCACCTGCATTTTACATCCGGTGATTATGCAGGATTGGGCAACCAAATCAAATGCAATCCTGCCATCAAGGCGCCCCATAACAGGGAAGCTTTATGGAAAGCATTATTAGACGACAGGCTGGATGTGATTGCCACGGACCATGCGCCACATACCTGGCAGGAAAAGCAGGAAGATTATGAACATGCCCATGCAGGCTTACCGCTGGTGCAGCATTCCCTTTCATTAATGCTTCATTATGTGCAGGAAGGAAAGATAAGTTTGGAGAAAGTAGTAGAGAAAATGAGTCATGCAGTAGCCAACTGTTTCCAGATCAAAGAACGTGGCTATATCAGGGAAGGATATTATGCCGACCTGGTTCTTATGGATATGAACCGACCGAATACGGTTAGCAAAGAAAATATATTGTACAAATGTGGATGGAGTCCATTGGAAGGCTTTCGTTTCCCTGCTTCAGTAACCCATACCTTTATAAATGGGCAACTGGTTTATGGAAATGGGGTGTTTGATGAATCACAGATGGGACTGAGACTACAATTTGACCGGTAACCTCTCCAAACTAACGCATGCAGGTAGATAAAACCACACTCGCGGATCTTTCCATTTTTCATAGTGAAGAAGAGCAGTCTGTTTTTCATCATTTGAATTTTACACAAACGAATGGGGGGAGGGAATATTTACGCCGGTTATTAGGTAATCCGTTGGATGCGATCTCCGAAATACTGGATACACAGCAAACCATACAGCAGTTAATGCTGGTAGCAAAAGATTGGCCCATTACCGTAACCAATGGCACCATTATGGTTATGGAAAGGTTTTATGAATCGCAGATTAATCATTTTACAAACCATCCCAATGCAATAAATAGTGTTTGGTATAAACTGATTAACGGGCCGGATTACTCCCTCATCCGCTATACGGTAGAGCATGCTATAGATTTTACCAAAGGCCTTCAGCAGATTACAGACCTGCTAAAAAATCAAACAATGAGCAGGCAATTGACTACCTGGACCAGTCGCATGGCCCTGTTACTCAATAAGCCTGTTTTACAGGAAATGATGTTAGCGGATAAGAAAAAGCTTACCCCCGGGCAGGTTCTCAGGTATGGGGGATTTATCCGATACCATTTTAAAAATAATTGTGTTGAATTAGTAGACATTTACAGCAAATTTGACGCGTACCTGAGTATAGCACGGGCTTGCCAAAAATACAGATTCTGTTTTCCTGAATTTACACAAAACACTGCGCCTTTTATCAAACAGACAGGATTATATCATATGCTTTTAGAACAGCCTGTAGCCTATGACATTGATTTATCTGTTAATAAAAATTTTATTTTTCTTACCGGAGCCAATATGGCCGGCAAGAGTACCTTTATCAAAGCCGTGGGTGTGGCCGTTTATCTCGCACACCTGGGTATGGGTGTACCAGCCAAAGAAATGCAGTTGAGTTTTTTTGACGGACTATTAAGTAATATACAGGTAGTGGATAATATTATTAAAGGAGAAAGCTTTTTCTTCAATGAAGTGCAGCGTATTAAAAGCACGATAGAGAAAATAAGTGATGGCAGAAAATGGTTGATTTTGATTGATGAACTTTTCAAAGGCACTAACCAACAGGATGCCGTAAAATGCAGCACTACGGTAATTGAAGGATTACGCAAAATGGAGAATGCCTTGTTTATATTATCAACCCATCTCTATGAAATAGGCGATGAACTGAAGAAGTATCCGAATATCCAGTTCCACTATTTTGAAACCTCGGTAAAAGACGACCAGTTATTGTTCAGCTATCAACTGAAAGAAGGGATCAGTAATGACCGGCTCGGCTACCTGATCTTGCGGAAAGAAGGTGTAGTGGCACTTTTAGAAAAATTATAACCCAATCTATTAAGACGCATATAAGTAGTACCTATCTGCAGATTAGGTATAAATACGCTAATCCCAATTACTTTATAGCCATACCTTTCTCCTTATAATAATGGTGGCATTTTATTGCTTGTAATCCCCACACAAGAGCAACCATTGTATGTTTTGCGTAACGGCATTGTAAAACGAATACCTGTTTTACGGTGAAATAAACTTGTAAGCATGCTTGTAAAAACCTTTGGCAGCGCCGTATACGGCGTAGAAGCCATCAACATCACTATTGAAGTGAATGTTAGTATGGGACAGG
>CAYHTC010000337.1:0-2614 GCA_964359445.1 uncultured Sediminibacterium sp.
TTCCACTTCACCGTTTTCCAGCGAGGGAATTTTTACCAATTGGCACCTGCTTAAAATAGTAGGTAGTATCTGCCCGTCATTTTCTGCTACCAGTATAAATAAGGTATTGGGCGGCGGTTCTTCTATCAGTTTTAATAGTTTATTGCCTTCCTTGCCTAAATATTCAGGCATCCAGAGCAATAACACTTTGTATTCACTTTCAAAACTTTTCAGATTTAGCTGGCGGATAATGTCATTACACTCTTCTGCCGTAATATTTCCCTGTTTGTTTTCGGCGCCAATAAATTGCAACCAGTCGTACACATTCCCATAGGGATATGATTTGATGAATTCGCGCCATTCAGCAATATAATCGGCGCTGGTAGGTTTATCGCCCGGCTTTTTGGGAATTACAGGAAAAGAAAAATGAAGATCCGGATGTATCAATTGTTCAGCCCTCTGAAAAGCGGGTTGGGAGGCAATCTCATCAGGATGTATAAAGGAAAGTGCAGGTTCCAAAGCCGTCATACCGCCAAACAGATCCTCCACAACAGGAGAGGGCTTGGGAAGGGATACCACATATTGGGCAAAAGCCAGCGCTATTGGTAATGCACCGCTACCTTCCTTGCCTAAAAAAAGCAAAGCATGGCTCAAACGGTTCTGTTCAACCATTTCAGCAAGACGTCGCTTTGTTGCTCCCTGGCCTGTCACCTCTCTAAAAAGCATCGCTGATTACACTGATTTTGATATGATTTCCGGAAAATTCAGGAAAGCCAAAAGTAACGGTTATCAAAACACCCTTTCATATCAATCATATATAAACCCGTAAACTCAGCAATTATTTGAGGTATTTCAGTATCTCTTCACTATCCGGTTTTACATTGCTTGGAAAACAGGCAACCAGTTTGCCATTCTCATCCAGTAAAAATTTAGTAAAGTTCCATTTGATCTCAGCATCCAGCACCCCATTGGCGGTTTTACTGGTCAGCCACTTATAAATAGGGGCCGTATCATCGCCTTTAACACTCACTTTACCGGCCATAGGGAAGGTAACGCCAAATCTGGCTTTACAGAATTCCTGTATCTCACTATCTGCACCGGGTTCCTGCCCACCAAAATTATTAGCCGGAAATCCTACAATCACCAGTTTGTTTTTGTATTGTTCATACACTTTTTCAAGCGCTTCATATTGAGGCGTATACCCGCACTTTGAAGCTGTATTAACTACCAATATCTTTTTGCCTTTGAATTGGGCAAAATCGATGATCTTACCTTCGATGGATTTTACTTTAAAACTATGAATGGAGGGACCGCCCGGCAAGCTGAATGCGCTCAGCATGGTAATGATAGCAAAGGATAAAAAGTATTTCATAACAGGTATTTTTAGTAAAGAACAACAAAATGCTGAAAAGGTTATAAAGTTTTTGATGGATGGGGGATCCCAGGCTAAACCGTATATGCTGCCGCGGCAATATTTACCGATGCCACTTCAATTTCAAGCAGGGAGGATCCGCAGGCTTCCAGGGTTGCCCCGGTAGTAATCACATCATCAATCAGTAATATATGCTTGTTTTTGAGAGCCTCTGGCCGGGTTACCCTGAAAACACCCTCCATATTCTGCCAGCGGCTAACCCTGTTTTGGTGGGTTTGGGTTTCTGTAAACCGGATTCGGGTAACGGCATCCGCACAAACCGGCTTATGCCAAACCTCACTGATACCCTCACAAATCAGGGCTGCCTGGTTATAACCACGGAGATATTCTTTTTTAGGATTCAGGGGTAATGGCACCAGGATATCTGTCTGGTTAAATCTTTCTGTTTGTAACAATGCATATCCCATCATTTTTCCCAAAAAATATCCCGACTCTTTATTGCTTTTATATTTTAACTGAACCAGTACATGTTGCAGTAATGAGTTTTTGGTAAAATAAAATGCGGCTGCCGCATTAGTGATATTCAATCGCCCGTAAAATAATTTTTCAACAGGGTTAGCTTCTTTGCCAAAGAATCCGGTTTCAGGTAATTTATGAAGACATCTGGTGCAAAGGAAATAGTCATCCGCCAATGTATCCGTTCCACAACCCTCACAATTATGCGGATAGAACAGGTGTGAAAATGCAGTCAGGTATTTTTTTAGCAGAAAAGACATTACGCAAATTTCGTAATGCATTTGGATTTTGCATTAGGTATTAACCGCAGGGGGGAGGTAATTAAAAATTAAGAATTAAAAATATAGGGTGAAGCAGTAAGTGTAAAGCCTAAGTAAATATTAATTCTTAATTATTAATTCAAAACAGTGTGCTTAAAATAATAGTGAATACACTTCATCCACCCTGCTCAGCGCAGTAACATCAATCTTATATGCTTTGGGATCAAAGCTTTTTTTATTGTACCGGGATACGATGATTTTTTCGAAACCTAATTTTTCGGCTTCCGCAATGCGTTGTTCAATTCTGTTTACGGCCCTTATCTCTCCATTCAATCCAACTTCGCCGGCAAAACAGATATGTGCCGGTAGCGGTACATCTTCATAAGAAGAAAGTAAGGCACAGATTACTGCGAGGTCTATTGAAGGATCCTCCACTTTAATGCCTCCTGCAATATTTATGAATACATCTTTCATCCCAAATTGAAAA
>CAYHTC010000338.1:0-2599 GCA_964359445.1 uncultured Sediminibacterium sp.
TGCATGCTTGTCTTTGGCGCAACAGCTATAAACCCTTACCTGGCCATTTCCTCTATCCGGGATATGAAACTCAATGGTAAACTGCAAACAGAGCTGGATTCAGATTACCTGAAGAAAAATTATGTGAAAGCTGTCAACGAGGGATTATTGAAAGTATTCTCAAAAATGGGAATTTCTACTTTACAATCATACCAGGGCGCACAAATATTTGAGATCATCGGTTTAAACGGAACCGTGGTAGATCAGTATTTTACAGGCGCCACCTCACGCATACAGGGAATGGGTCTGGATGAAATAGCCAAAGAAATTTTAGCCAAACATTTCTTCGCATTCAGCAAGAAAGATATTCCGGTAGACAGATTACCTGTTGGTGGAATTTATCAATGGAAACGCAAAGGCGAATTTCATTTATTCAATCCCCAAACCATTCACCTGTTGCAGCATTCAACCAGGATGAATGATTATGCGACTTTTAAAAAATATTCAAAACTGGTAAATGATCAGACTGAGAAAGCCTGCACTTTAAGAAGCCAGTTCCGTTTTAAACGCAACAGACCATCCATTGGAATTGATGAAGTGGAAGCTGCGGAAAATATCTATAAACGCTTCGCTACAGGCGCTATGTCGTTCGGTTCCATTTCATGGGAAGCGCATACCACATTGGCTATTGCTATGAACCGCTTAGGCGGAAAGAGCAATACCGGCGAAGGGGGTGAAGATGAGATCCGTTATGAAAAATTACCTAATGGCGATTTGATGCGTTCTGCCATCAAACAGGTAGCCTCGGCGCGTTTTGGTGTAACCAGCTTATATCTGACTGAAGCTGATGAACTGCAAATAAAAATGGCGCAGGGTGCCAAACCCGGCGAAGGCGGACAATTACCCGGGCATAAAGTAGATGACTGGATAGGCAGAACAAGACATGCTACACCCGGTGTAGGATTAATTTCGCCTCCTCCGCATCATGATATTTATTCTATTGAAGATCTGGCACAATTAATCTTCGATCTGAAAAATGCGAACAGGACAGCACGTATCAATGTGAAGCTTGTTTCTAAAGCCGGAGTGGGTACCATTGCTGCCGGTGTAGCCAAAGCAAAAGCAGATGTGATACTGATTTCCGGTTTCGATGGCGGTACCGGTGCATCGCCCCTCAGTTCTATTAAACATGCCGGCCTGCCGTGGGAACTGGGATTGGCAGAAACACACCAGACGCTTGTTAAAAATAAATTACGCAGTCGTGTGGTTGTGCAGGCAGATGGCCAAATGAAAACAGGCCGCGATATTGCCATTGCTGCATTATTAGGAGCGGAAGAATGGGGCGTTGCTACGGCAGCATTAATTGTGGAAGGTTGCATCATGATGCGTAAATGTCATTTAAACACCTGCCCCGTTGGTGTAGCCACACAGGATACTGAGTTACGTAAACGCTTCACAGGCAACCCGGATCATATTGTTAATTTCTTTCGGTTTATTACAGAAGAGTTAAGAGAAATCATGGCTGAATTAGGTTTCAGAACAATTAATGAAATGGTTGGCCAGGCAGACTCATTAGAAATGAGAGACGATATCACCCACTGGAAATACAGCACACTGGACCTTTCCAGCATATTATATAAAGAACCGGCATCAGCGAACACGGGTTTATACAAACAGGAAGAACAGGATCATGGAATCAGTGAAGTGCTTGACTGGCAATTACTAAAAGCCGCCCAACCCGCTTTGGTAAAAAATAAAAGGATCACCGCTTCTTTTCCTATCAAAAATACAGACAGAACAGCCGGTACCATTTTGTCTAACGAGATTACTAAAAAGTACAAAGCGGCCGGTTTACCGGAAGATACCATCCATTTTACATTCACCGGAACAGCCGGCCAAAGCTTCGGGGCTTTTAATACAAAAGGGGTTACTCTCGAACTGGAAGGAGATGCAAATGACTACTTTGGAAAAGGATTAAGTGGAGCCAAACTCATTGTGTATCCTTCCAAAAAAGCTTCCTTTATTCCGGAAGAAAATATTATCATAGGCAATGTTGCCTTGTATGGTGCCACTTCCGGTGAAGCTTTTATCCGTGGCAAAGCAGGTGAAAGATTTGCCGTAAGAAACTCAGGCGCTAATGTAGTGGTTGAAGGTGTAGGCGACCATGGTTGTGAATATATGACCGGTGGTAACGCAGTAATACTGGGCAGTACAGGCAGAAACTTTGCTGCCGGCATGAGTGGCGGCATCGCTTATGTTTACGATGTAAATGAGCAATTTGAAAAGTTATGTAACAAAGAAATGGTTGACCTTGATCCATTAAACCAGGATGACACCCAATTATTACATGATATGATTACCAGGCACTATGCTTACACAGAAAGCAGTATTGCCAAATTCGTACTGGGTGATTTCGAAAACCAAATGAAGAACTTTATCAAAGTATTCCCCAGAGACTATAAGAAAGCATTGGCCGATAAAAGTAAAAAGATAAAAGTAAAAAGATAAAAGTAAAAAGATAAAAGTAAAAAGTATGAAGCAGTAAGTGATAAGTAGTAAGTAATCATTTTTACGGTTTTGGGCGGTAGTAAGTATTGTTAACTTTGCAACAACGGGCCAG
>CAYHTC010000339.1:0-2591 GCA_964359445.1 uncultured Sediminibacterium sp.
CGCAAGCCAATGGATTACCACCATACGTAGAACCATGTTCGCCTGGTTTGATGTTCATCATAATAGCATCATCCGCCAGTACAGCCGATACAGGCAATACGCCGCCACTCAGCGCTTTTCCGAGAATTAAAATATCCGGTCTTACGTTCTCATGATCGCAGGCAAGCATTTTACCGGTACGGGCCAATCCTGTTTGTATCTCATCGGCAATAAATAACACATTACAGGCGGTGCATAAATTTCGAACGCCGGTTAAATATCCGTCATCGGGAACAACAACCCCGGCTTCACCCTGTATAGGCTCCACCATAAAAGCTGCCACATTGCTGTCCTGTAGAGCCTTCTCCAAAGCAACCAGATCATTGTACGGAACATTTTCAAAGCCAGGCATAAAAGGTCCGAATCCTTTATAACTACCCGGATCTGTTGACGAAGAAATAGCGGCCAGTGTTCGTCCCCAGAAATTACCTTCCGCAAAAATGATCTTAGCCTTATTTTCTGCTACTCCTTTTTTGGTATAGGCCCAGCGCCTGGCCAGCTTAACGGCCGTTTCTCCGCCCTCCACACCCGTATTCATTGGCAATACTTTATCGTATCCAAAATAGGTGGTAATAAATTTTTCATATTCACCCAGTAAATTATTGTGAAAGGCCCGGGAGGTAAGTGTTAATTTCTTTGATTGATCAACCAGTGCCGCAATGATGGCCGGATGGCAATGACCCTGGTTAACGGCTGAATAGCCACTTAAAAAATCATAATATCTTTTTCCATCCACATCCCAAAGAAAAATGCCTTCTCCCTTATCCAGAACAACGGGTAAAGGATGATAATTGTGTGCACCGTATTTGTCTTCCAGTGCCAGAAAGGCAGCAGTGTTAGTAGAAAGAGTATATGACATGGGAGAAATAATTAAGAATTAATAATTGATAAGAAGAAAATAGAAAAAGAAGTAAGTTTAGATGCCAGACAAATTATTAATTATTAATTACTAATTATTAATTGTCTTATCAAGAACAGGGATGATCGAGGAAGTCAGGATGGAGATGTAGAAAATGCATAGTTGTTAATTCATCTGCAAGATAATTGCTGGATGCGATTATTTCTAATTTAATCTTTACTTTAGACAACAGATTTTTAAAAGTAAACTCATAAGATGCACCTGGGTAAAAGCGGTATCTGAAAGGGTTTTTATTGGGAATGGAATTTACAGGATACCTTATTTTCGCACAAAATGATTCCCTTGGCATTACCAGAAGTAGCGGTTGTTATACTGAATTACAATGGCAGAATGTTTTTACAAACATTTCTGGCTTCTGTGGTAGCGTCTACTTATGGAAATCTGCGGGTAATTATAGCTGATAATGGCTCTACAGATGATTCTCTTGATTATATCAAACAATATTATCCTTCATTAGAAGTACTAAAAAATCCTGTTAATGAAGGCTTTGCCGGGGGATATAACCGGGCATTGAGTAAGGTTAGATCCGACTATTATGTTTTGTTGAATTCTGATGTTTCTGTATCACCGGGATGGATAGAACCCATTATAGCCCTGATGGAAAGCGATATAATGATAGCTGCCTGCCAGCCCAAAATGCTATCCTGGTATCATCCTGAACTCTTTGAGTATGCAGGTGCAGCGGGTGGATGGATAGATATTTTGGGCTATCCATTTTCACGTGGAAGGGTTTTTGATGTTTGTGAAAAAGATGAAGGGCAATACGAGGATAACCGACCCATTTTCTGGGCCTCTGGTGCGGCTATGTTTGTAAGGGCCAAAATATTTCATGAACTGGGTGGATTAGATGCCTCTTTTTTTGCCCACCAGGAAGAGATTGATTTATGCTGGCGTATGCAACTGGCAGGTTACCGGATTATGGCCTGCCCGCAATCAGTTGTTTATCACGTGGGTGCGGGTACTTTACCCCGGGGAGGTAAAAAAGTGTTTCTTAATTTCCGTAATAACCTGGTGATGCTCTGTAAAAACCTGCCCTGGCAGGAGAAAGTCTGGAAATTACCTGTCCGTTTTGGGTTGGATGCCATTTCGGCCTGGAAAGGTCTTTTAACGGGTGATACTGCTTTTTTTGTGGCTATCTTTCAGGCTCATATGGCTGTTTTGAAGCGCATCCTCACCGATTATCACCGGGCGCAACCTCCAGGTAAGTCATTGAGAAGTATGGAAGGTGTATACCATCGATCGGTGGTTTGGCAGTATTTTATCAACCATAAAACAAGATTCCGCGAAATTCTTGGGAAGAAGGCTTAATAATTTGAAACCGTACCTTATTTTTGCAAAGCAATTAACTACTATGTCACAAGAAACTAACGAGAGCACACAAAAAGATTTTACTAAAAGCTGGGTAAATTCATCAAGATTTTTGTTTTATCTGCAGGTGTTCTGCCTGTTAGCCTTTGTTTTGGGCGGATGTTACCGTTTGTATAACCAGCGTTATAAAGGTACTCCTGCGGTGGAAGTGCAAAAAAGCTCTCAGTACAAGCCTGAATACAAATAGAATTTCAATAAAAAATTTTGTCAGGAATGCTGGATGGTTATTTTTGCAACCCGATTCTTAGTTCTTATCTATAAAACG
>CAYHTC010000340.1:0-2590 GCA_964359445.1 uncultured Sediminibacterium sp.
CATTGATCCCGGAACCGGTGTATATACAGCTTTGGGCGCCACACAGGATGCAAAGGTTACCATCAGCTCAAAGCTGCCCGGTGCAGGTGTAACAGTAGATGTTACTGTTAAAAAAGATTCAGATAATTCAGTTGTTTCGAGCTCATCAGTTACCACATCCATTTCCCCATTAACTGTCACCATCTCTAACCTGTCACCGGGGGTAGTGTGTACAGCCACTTTTACGGTAACCTCAAAAACCACCGCCACTAATTCAGCCACAAAGTCTTTTAAGATTGCAAGGAAGTGAGGGGGTCTTGCTGGTATGCTCCGGTTTAATATCAGTACTTCCTGAAAGATCTGCGATGGTGCGGCTTACTTTGAGAGTACGATCATAGGCACATGATGTTTATTGGAGGGAGAGATAAGATTTTGCAAATGGTTAAAGAACCGCCGGTTCTTAGTTTCATCCAATAAATTATTTGTTAAGCCAGTTACGAATTACAACATGGGGCTTCCGGTTAATTTTACAAAAGTTACTGATGGTACGTATATATTGGTATTTGAAAACCTGGAGAAGGGAGAATACGCTATCATTGCCAGTAGCGATGTTTACTCTTTTAGAGTTATCTAACGTGGTGGACTATTAAACAGGGATAAAGATTCATATAACAGTGACTTCAAAGCAGTTGAGGTGACGAAGGTATTCCTGATCTATATCGCAGATTCCGGCATTGGCCTGAATGCTTCTCTTTTTGATGATTTGTTTTACCTGATTTTCTGTATATTTAAGAATATTCTATGACCACGCCGGCGGAGGATCATTCCCCGACTTCGTTAAGCCATAGACAAGTAATAGCCTAATTTGTCCGGTAGTCACAAAACTTAAAATGATTAGAATAACCTTAAATCCAATTTTTATGGGCAATAACCATAATTTAAATGTCAAATATTCTATTTCTCTGAGTTTTGAAGAAATCAAATTACCGCCATTTCAAGACATTTTAGTTTTGGGTAAAAATTCTCCGCATGGTAAAATAGGGCTTTGCAAATCCTTTGAACTGCTTGTGCCAAACGGCTTTGATATCATAGAGATTAATGACGATAAAGTGGACGCAGTATTTATTAATAAAAAAATATTAACTAAAATATCATCCGACAAAATTATCGACATTCTTAGATCAAGGGTTTTTCAGTTTATATCTGAAGGCGAATTAATAAAAGTTGATTTTAAAGTTTCCATTTCATATGTTAATATCGAAATTGAAAAACAATGATACACGTAGGGAACTTTGTTCAGAAGAATTTTCAGACAACACAGCCTTATGTGGGTGTTAATTTAATTAGAAAAGAACTGATTAGTCATTCCGCAATTGTAGTATTGGAAGAAGACACAAATGATTATTTAGGTGTTCTGACACCGCTCGACATTGCGCAACGGCAGTACAATCTTGTTATTGACTGCCTTACAGACAAGCCAATGCTTCAATTTGAATGCAAAATAGAAAAAGCTTTGGCAATAATGCACAAACATAATACAGACGTTTTGCCCCTTGAAAATCAGAAAAAATTTGAAGGATTGGTTTTCAAATACGATCTTGTTACATTCCTTTCCTCACAAAATACAAAACAGGGGAAACGGCTTCAACGAAATGATGAAAAAATAAAAAAATCCGAAAAAATCTTAACCGCTATTTACAATAGCACCCGCTCTGTTCGGTTTTTAGTTGCTCCTGACTACACGGTTCTATTCTTCAATAAAACGGCGAATGAAAACGCTTTCCTGCTTCGCAGGAAAAAACTGAAAATTGGCGACGACTTCATGAATTATGCCAGGTACTTACTTAATACAACTGACAGTAACTTAAAAAGAGACTTTAAAACAGCGCTTCAGGGTGAATCTGTTATACGGGAAAACGAAACCCAACACCCTGACGGTTCATTGTGGTTTACAACAGAATATTATCCCGTTTATACAGATAATAAATTAATTGGAATTTCGATCAGTTCACGGGACATCAGCGAAAGAAAGAAAAATGAATTTCTTGCCCAGAAGCAAAGTGACACATTGAAAGACATTGTTTTTTTTCAATCTCACGAAGTAAGACGACCTGTTGCAAATATCCTGGGCATTATTAGCTGCCTTGACAATTCAAATTTTTCGGAAGAAAATAAAAAACTAATAGAGTTACTTGATATTACAACAAAAGAACTTGACAGCATTATTAAAGCTATTGTAACAAAAGCTATTGTAACAAGAGCTTGCTATAACAATGAAGAGGGGAAATGAAAGCTGTACGGTATACTGTCATTACTTTCCGCAATATCCGCAATGGTTCGGCTCACTTTGAGAATGCGGTCATATATGGTAATTTAAGATGAAAAATTCATTCTTAAATACCTGTCCTATTTTCGGGGTGCATCATAATGCAAAAATGGAGGCAGATGAAAGACTTAATTTTTCTGCAAAAGACATCAAATACATTATTGTAAAGACCGAAAAAGAAATTCCTGAATTTGTTGATTTTATTGAAAATGATCTTAAAGGCCAGTTCAATTCTTTTGAACGGAAGCTGCTGGTTTCAAAACTTATAAGTGTGGAACAAATAAA
>CAYHTC010000341.1:0-2575 GCA_964359445.1 uncultured Sediminibacterium sp.
GGAAATGATCTCGTTTTCCTCAGCAACTTGCACCCGGTATTCGTCAGTATATAAATTGGGGAAAGAGAGCTGCAGCTATTGCGGCTCTCTTGATTTATTAAAGAAAATTGCAAAAAAGAGGTGTTTTACCCCTATCATAAGGCCTTGGTAAGCTTCCCCAAAGTTCGGCCAATATAGGTATTAATTGTATATCCATTTTCTTAGTCTGATACGAATACTGTGTACTTTGCAGGTATCATTCAACCCTTTTTTTAATTTTAGCAATGACTCCTGTAAAACTTACTAAATATTCCCATGGTGGCGGATGCGGCTGCAAAATTGCCCCCTCCGTATTAGAGACCATTTTACATAGCAATCAATATTATGCCACTAATAAAAGACTATTGGTTGGCAACAGCAGTAAAGATGATGCGGCGGTGTACGATCTGGATAATGGTATGGCGCTGATAAGCACAACAGATTTTTTTATGCCCATTGTAGATGATCCTTTTTGGTTTGGCAAAATTGCCGGAGCCAATGCCATCAGTGATGTATATGCCATGGGAGGGAGGCCCATTCTGGCCATTGCTATTTTGGGATGGCCCGTCAATACCCTATCGCCCGAACTGGCACAACAGGTGCTGGAAGGAGCCAGGCAAATTTGCGCGGAAGCCGGCATACCCCTGGCCGGTGGGCATAGTATTGATACGCCTGAACCCATATTCGGCCTTGCGGTAAACGGGCTGGTACCCATTGATAACCTGAAACAAAATAATACGGCCAAAGAAGGAGATCTTTTATTGCTTACCAAGCCATTGGGTGTAGGCATACTGGCAACAGCGCAAAAAAGAGAATTATTAAGCGAAACGCATGCTGAGCTGCTACTGCAACAACTTGGCCGGTTAAATATAGTGGGAGAAGCTTTGGGGAAAATTGAAGGGGTTCATGCCATGACGGATGTAACCGGCTTTGGTTTACTGGGCCATTTAATTGAGATGGCAGAAGGTAGTGACGTAAGTGCTACCCTTAATTACCGGTCCATACCCATTCTCGAACCGGCCAGGGAATACCTGGCGCAACGCGTTGTACCAGATGCTACCTACCGAAACTGGAACAGCTATAGCAGTAAAGTGGCTTTTGCTGCCGGCGTAAATGTGATGGAGGCATTTAATATTTTACCTGACCCGCAAACAAACGGTGGATTATTGATAGCTGTTGCGCCGGATGCCGTTCAAACAGTAAAGGATGTATTGTCTGATTCCGGATTATCGGATTTTGCGGATCCGATTGGTGTAATCATACCGCGGGAAGAAAAAATAGTAACCGTTAATTTATAGCCATCTGCTTACATTTAAAAGACCATATTCCCTTTGTTTTTTATTTTTTCATTCGTTAACTCCGCTACCAACTGAACACCGGTGATATTTTTAACGGCTCGTTTTATCCAACTGCATTTATCATCATCCACCGGATCTCCTTTCATCAGCCATAAAAAATCCATGTGCCTGAATTCGGGTAAAAGGTATTCACCGTCAAACTGGTTATGATACAGGTAGTGTATTAAAAAACTATTAGGTTCCGCAGATTGATAAACAGAAAAATAATAACTGCGGTTTTTTTTACGTAAATGAATTTCTATTTCCGGATTTAACCTGAAATCATATCCAAGCAGGTGATTCAACTGCAGGCAGAACTGGTAATTCTTCACCGGCGCTGTAATACCCAGCAGTCGGGTATTATCAAAAAAATCATCATTCAGCTCATCTACATTCAGGCGGAGTTTCATGGGTTTTAATGTTAAAATACAATATCAAATACCTTTTCTTCATTTCCGCGTTTGATACGCAATTGGGTTTTATCTCCTTTCTTCCATTTGCCCAGCACCTGCATATAACTGTTAACGTCTACAAATTTATATTCACCCAACTGAAGCAATACGTCTCCCGCCTGTAAACCTGCTTTTGCCGCTATTTTGCCTGCGCTTACCCCGTCAATCCGCATACCTGTTCCCGAAAAGCCGTAATCGGGTATCACACCAAGACTTACTGTAAAACTGCCGCTGCGGCCCGTTTGTGGTTCTGTTGTTTTTGTAAAACTGAGTTTTCCTTTGGTGTCTGTTGCTTCAATAATACGGTAAACGAATTTTACGATGTCTTTTTCACCATCGTAATTAATCTTATCCCAATCATCGGTTGCTTTGTGGTAATCGCTATGGCTGCCGGTGAATAAAAACAATACGGGCATATCTTTCCGGTAAAAGACAGCATGGTCACTCGGGCCACTGCCTGTGCTGTCGAATTTCAAAACCAGCTTGGTTTTTTCACCTGCAAAAACATCTCCCCATACCGGTGAAGTGCCATAGCCACCTACCGTTAATTTATGTGCCGTATCATAGCGGCCCACCATATCCATATTGATCATATAATTGGGCTTAATGGAAATGGTGGGATGGTCTGCCCAATATTTACTTCCCAGCAATCCCATTTCTTCTCCTGTAAAATGCAGCAGCAGGTAATTATTATTGGCGGGCGCGGCTTTTTTTAACTTTCGTGCCAGCTCTATCAAAGCGGCAGTACCGCTGGCATTATCATCTGCG
>CAYHTC010000342.1:0-2575 GCA_964359445.1 uncultured Sediminibacterium sp.
AACACTCTCAGGCGGTGATTACTGGAAAATGGTGGGCATTGTATTTATACTGATACTCTATGTTACCATGGTGTATGGACCAATTGCTGCATTCCTGGTTGAACTGTTTCCTACTAAAATCAGGTATACTTCCATGTCGTTGCCTTATCATATTGGCAATGGCGTATTTGGCGGGTTAACTCCGTTTATTGCTACCTTACTTACTACTATTTATACCGATAATAAAATTGTGGGATTAATGTACCCCATCATTATTGCCGGTTTATGTATGGTGATTGGCGCTATTTATATCAGTAACAAAATTGATCCGGAAGTAAACGACTAAACAAATCTTTTTTACAAAAAACAAAAAACATGAATGCGATAAAAAAATATGCTGGTTTAATTTGGATTATCCTTGGTCCGCTCGGCATCCATTATCTGCTGCAAACAGCCGGCAGTGAGATTGCTAAAAAACCGGGTATCGACACTCAAATTCAATGGGGGGTATTCATTACGGTATTCTACCCCATAGCCATTGGCTTTATCCTGTTTGGTTTATATGCGCTGGAAGGCAATTATGATCATCTTCCTGAAAGCAGCGCTGAACTGGATGATTATGAAGCAAAACCTTTATGAGCTTGCCATTCAGTTGGAGAACGCTTCTATAAAATCTTTTTATTATTACATTAAAAACCTGCTATGCCCGAGCAACCAAACACATATGATGCCATTGTAATCGGTTCCGGAATCAGTGGTGGTTGGGCCGCAAAAGAATTGTGTGAGAAGGGATTGAAAACATTGCTGATAGAAAGAGGGAGAAAAGTAGAACATATCAAAGATTATCCTACCGCCACTAAAGCTCCATGGGAGCTGCCGCATCGTGGGGTGATTACAGAAGATTTCAGAAAAAGAAATCCATTCATCACCAGGTCAGCAGGGTTTGGTGAAGACAATGCCCATTTTTTTATCGAAGATGCGATACAGCCTTATGTGCAGGAAAAACCATTCGACTGGATACGTGGTTATCAGTTAGGTGGAAAGTCTATTACCTGGGGCAGGGCCTGTCAAAGATGGAGCGATTATGAGTTTACCGGCCCCGAAAGGTTTGGGTATGGATTTGACTGGCCCATCCGGTATAAGGATGTGGATGATTGGTATACGCACGTAGAAAAATTTATAGGCGTTTGTGGAAATAAAGATGGCATAGCATCCATGCCTGATGGAGATTTTCTTCCACCCTTTGATCTGAATTGTGTAGAAACTCATTTGAAAAAAGTACTAAAGAAAGAGTTTAACAGGTACCTGGTTCATGCACGGTGGGCACATATCACAGATCCGCAACCGGTACACCTGGAGCAGGGCCGGGCCAAATGCCAGGCCAGGAACCTTTGTATGCGGGGCTGCCCGTTTGGAGGTTATTTCAGTTCTGTTTCATCTACCATTCCCTGGGCAGCTAAAACGGGTAATTTAACCATACAAACAGGCGCTGTTGTACATTCTATCATTTACGATGAGGCCAAACAAAAAGCCTCCGGGGTAAGGGTAATAGATGCGCATACAAAAGAAGAGACCGTGTACTATGCAAAAATAATTTTTGTAAATGCCTCCGCATTAAGTACCAACCTTATTTTACTGAATTCTATTTCTAACCGGTTTCCAAATGGATTGGGTAATGATTCCGGTGTGTTGGGAAAATACATCTGTCATCATAATTACCGTTCCTATATAAACGGGAAAATAGATGGCTTTGCAGATAAATATTACTTTGGCCGTAATCCAACGGAAGCCATCATTGCCAATTACCGGAATTTAGATGAGCGGGATGTAAATTTTTCAGGAGGCTATACCACTTTCGCCGGCGCTTACAGGGAAAAATCTGATGCGGCAAGTACCGGAGATACTATCGGCGCCGTATTTAAAGAAGCAATGCAGGAGCCGGGTGGCTGGCATGTGTATGCATACATGCAGGGAGAAACCATTCCCAAAGAAAAGAACCATGTACGGTTGAGTGAAAATAAAAAGGACCCGTATGGTATCCCCCAGTTAGTGGTATCTGTTGGGTATGATGAGAATGATGATAAGATGGTGAAAGATTTTATTGAACAAACAACTTTGATGTTTTCGAAAGCGGGGGTATACGATATTATTTCTAATGATAACCACCAGCCGCCCGGATTAGACATACACGAAATGGGAGGATGCCGGATGGGTAAAGATCCTGGTACCTCCATGCTTAACGAACGGAACCAGTTGCACCATTGCAAAAACGTATATGTAACGGATGGCGCCTGCATGACCAGCACCGGAAACCAAAGCCCATCAATCCTGTATATGGCGCTTACTGCAAGAGCAGCAAATTATGCAGTGGAAGAACTAAAGAAACAGACATAGATAGTATGGGGGCACACCTGTACACCCGGTAAGGATGCCAAAAAAGTTATAGATTCGTACTTCTTGTAATTGAAACAATCAACGATTTTGAAAAAGAGAGAAGGCTATATTTCCTGGGATGAATATTTTATGGGTGTTGCCTTACTATCCGCACTACGCAGTAAGGATCCCAATACGCAGGTAGGCGCCTGTATTGTAAATG
>CAYHTC010000343.1:0-2545 GCA_964359445.1 uncultured Sediminibacterium sp.
CGGTAACATCCAGTTTTTCTTTCACTGCAAAACCAGTAACACCATAAGAAAAAGGTACGGACCATGCAGTGATATCATAGGTATTAGAATCGGTTACCACTGTTCTCGGCTCCAGTAAAACCCTTGCCATGGCTGATCTTGGCTGGTACGCACTAACTGCTATATGAAATCCCTCATCCTTAAATGCATCTTCTTTCCCATTTTGATACTGATAGCCACGGAATGATTTGTTGTTAACCGTTCCGTATTCAATCCCATTCTGATCCAGCAATTTAGCCACTGCTTTTATTTTGTTCTCATCTTTTGAAGTGAGTACATAGGTTTTATATTCACCAGTTTTACCAGCAAGGCCATCTTCAAAATATTTTTTGAATTCATCCACCAGCTTCTGCTTATTGTGTGAGGATATTTCAATAGTAGATAAACCAGTTGTATAATGGTGTGTGGCACGATCCAGTAGGGTGAGTGTATCCTTGTCCTCATTAATCACGCCTAATCCACCCCGCGGGCCACCGCCCTGTTCATAGGTCATACCAATGGCGCCATTATATACCGGATAGGTATCACCATAGGAAGGATATAACAGATCAAATCTTTCTTTGGTAAAGAAGAGCCAGCCATTCTTATCAAAATACTGTGCATGGTTTTTCCCGATCATTACCTGGAAATCTTTTTGCCATTGTGTGATTACCTCATGCAAAGGATCGGCAGCAGGCGCAAAATAATAGGGTTCATTGATCCCCTGCTCATGAAAATCAACATGTACCTGTGGCATCCATTGGTTGTATTTGATCATCCGCTGCTGAGATTCTACCTGGGTTTGCCAGGCCCAGTCGCGGTTCAGATCAAAATTATAATGATTGGTTCTTCCCCCGGGCCATAGCTCTGCGTGTTCCCTGGAAGAGGGGTCCGGATTATATTCTTTACCCACCACCCCATTGAACCAGTTCACATACCTGTCGCGGCCATCCGGATTAATACAGGGATCAATAATTACAACAGTATTCTGCAACCATTCCTTTGTTTGCGCATTATTTGGATCAACCAGTGCGAATAAAGTAAGCAGGGCGGCTTCTGAAGAAGAAGTTTCATTACCATGAACATTATAACTTAACCATACAATGGCCGGAGCAGTTTCGGTAACGGGTGCCGCCTTGTTTCCGGTTAATCCAGCCAGACGCAGGTTATTGATACGGATGGCATCTAACTTTTTAAGGTTCTCCGGTGAAGCAATAAATGCCAGCATCAATTCCCGGCCCTCATTGGTTTCGCCATATTTTTCCAGTTTTACCATATCCGGCTTAGCCTGTGCCACCGCTTTAAAATAGTCGAGCACTTTATGGTGCCGGGTATACCGGGTACCAATTTTGTAACCCAGGTATTTCTCAGGACTTTGTACATCCTGCGCAAAAGAACCCGCAATGGCCAGCAGAAGCGTTGATACGAATAATAATTTCTTCATATAGTATTAAAATGAATGGTGAATGTAGGGAAGAAAATATAAATCCGGGCGTAAAATTCCTTTGCCATGTTGTAAAAAAATGTAATTTTCTGCCATGAGAAAAATGACTATCATCCTATTGGCCCTGATCAGCCAGTTGCCTGTTACCGCACAGGCTGTAAAGTCGATCGTGGGTATGGGAAAACAAATCAATCCCTATAAGTATCAAATTGTAAAAAAAGCTGTTTTCAGTAAAGCCTCTGTGAGCAGTGCACATCCCCTGGCCAGTTTGGTTGGGGCCGCGATTATGAAAAATGGCGGGAATGCCTTCGACGCGGCGATTGCTACACAACTGGCCCTGGCAGTAGTGTACCCCGGCGCCGGTAATATTGGCGGGGGTGGTTTTTTATTGGGCCGAAAATCTAATGGAGAACTCATTGGTATTGATTATCGTGAAGCTGCACCGGAAAAAGCCAGCAGAGATATGTACCTGGATAAGAATGGTAATGTGCAGATGGCACTCTCACAAAGCGGTCACCTGGCTTCCGGTATTCCCGGTACGGTGGCGGGATTATTTGCCACCCTTCCTTATGCCAAACTACCCTTTCAACAGTTGATACAGCCAGCGATTGATTTAGCAGAAAAAGGATTTACCATTACAGAAGGTGAGGCCGGTAGCTTGAATGGCACCAAAGAATCTTTTCTCAAATTCAGTACCCGCCCCACTGCTTTAGTGAAAGAGACAAAGTGGAAAGCAGGCGATACACTCAAACAAAAGGAATTAGCCGCAACCCTGAAACGCATTCAAAAAGAGGGTTCCATAGGATTTTATGAAGGTGAAACCGCCAAACTGATTGTGGAAGAAATGCAAAGAGGTAATGGCATCATTTCACCGGATGATCTGAAAAATTATACGGCCAAACTCCGTAACCCGCTTGAATTTGAATACCGTGGTCACCAGATCATCAGCTTCGCTCCTCCCAGCAGCGGAGGTATTTTAATAGCGCAGATGCTGAAAATGATTGAGAAATATCCGGTAGGCTCCTATGGTTTTCAATCTACTAAAAGTGTACAGTTGATGATTGAAGGCTTCAATCATCAACT
>CAYHTC010000344.1:0-2539 GCA_964359445.1 uncultured Sediminibacterium sp.
CCATTACCTTTTTTTGATGGAAGCCATATACAACTGAGCAAATTAAACGGTACAATTTCCAGTCTCCGGTTTATAAAAGATACACTGCGTGCCGTTGTTGACATTTCGGCAAAAGACAGGTGCGGTCTGGAACTGAAAAAACTGAAAACAGATTTCAAGCTTACCCCACAGATCATGGAACTGGCAAAATTAGATCTGCAAACCAATAAAAGCAGGCTGACAGATTATTATGCCATGCAGTTCAAAGACTTTAACGAAGACTTTGCAGATTATATTACCAGGGTAACCATGCATGCACATTTCAAAGAATCGAAAGTGAGTAGTGATGATATCGCTTTTTTTGCGCCGGAACTAATTTCCTGGAAGAGGAACTTTATTATCAGTGGAAATTACCTGGGTACGGTTGACAATTTTACAGTCACCAATTTATCTGCAAGCTCAGGCGCCGGAACCAATATTAATGGGTTATTACACATGAAGGGGTTACCCGATATCAACCGTACCAATATCAGCTTTACGAATGGTACCCTGCAAACAAATTATTATGACCTGGGGGTATTAATACCCGTAATGAAAGGAGTAAGCTCACCCAATCTTGCCGCATTAGGTAAAATTATTTACAGAGGCAATTTTAACGGTACCATTCAAAATTTTGTTACAACCGGCAATTTCAGCACACAGTTAGGCGGCATCAAAACCAATATCAGCCTTCATTTACCTGATAAAGGAGATCCAAGCTATACGGGTGATATAGAAACCATCCGATTTAATATGGGCAAATTTTTAAATGACACCCTAATGGGGCTGGTTGACTTTAAAGGTAAAATTACCGGTAGCAATTTTACAGTTGACAAACTGAAAACAACTTTAGAAGGAAAAATATCATCATTAACCTATCATAACTATACCTATACCAAAATAATAACCAATGGAACTTTTCAGAAAAGATATTTCAATGGAGAAATAAAAATAAATGACCCCAACCTCGATTTTACCAGTACTGTTGAAATTGATCTGTCTAAAGAATTACCAAGATTTAATATTCTTGGTGACCTGGTGCATTCAAATCTCTATTCACTGAACCTATTGAAAAATTCAAAGGATTCACTTGAATTAACCGGCCTGCTGGACGTTAATTTTACAGGCACCAACATTGATAATTTTCTGGGAACTGCTAAATTTCTAAATGCCGCTATTAAAAGTGGTACAACAAAACTGAGTTTCGATTCATTGAACCTTACATCAAGCTATACAGACTCTATTAAATATTTACATCTGGGCAGCAATGATTTTGATGCCACTATTTTAGGTAAATTCAGCATTCTCGGTTTGCCTTCCAGTTTCCAGAGTTTTCTTAGCCGCTATTATCCTTCTTACATCAAACCTTTAAAGTCCATTCCTAAAAACCAACAGTTTTCATTTACGGTTAACACAGGTAATATTGAACCTTATCTGAAAATAACAGATAAAAAAATAGCCGGTTTTAATTATGCGAAAATTACCGGGTCAGTGGATACAAGATTAAATCAATTGGGCATTATTGCGGAGATTCCTTCCGGCAAATATGATAATATCAGTTTCACAGGTCTTGACCTGAAAGGAAAGGGGAACCTCGATACGCTTTCATTAACAGGAAATATCAGCAGTACGCAGGTGGGTGACAGTCTTCGCTTCCCGAATACCAGGCTGGCCATTATTTCCCATCAGGACCATTCTGTTGTATCCATTAAGACCAGCGCCAACAATACATTTACGGAGGCCGATTTATATGCGGATGTGTACACACTTACCGATGGTGTAAAAGTTCAGTTCAGACCTTCTTCCTTTGTGTTAAATGAAAAAAAATGGAGTATAGAAAAGTCGGGAGAGATGATAGTTCGAACGAATCTGGCACAGGCGCAAAATGTAAAATTCACCCAGGGTTTTCAGGAAGTGGCTATAGAATCTATCCCGGGCAATATTGGTAAAACCAGTAACCTGGTGGTAAAACTTAAAAATGTGGTACTGGGCGATTTGACAGGGATTTTTTTCAGAGACCCCAGACTGGAAGCCGTTACCTCCGGTAATATAGCTTTGAATGATTTGATGGGTAATTTTCAGGCCTCCGCCAATTTAAAAGCAGAGCAGTTCCGGATGGATGATGATTCAATTGGCCTGGTGAATATAAAAGCGGGATATGACAGTAAAACAGGAGAAATCACGTACACGGTACAATCGCCAAATGATGGTTACAGGTTTTCTGCAACCGGCAAGTATAATGTGAAAGATACCACCGGAAAATCTTTTCATACTGAGATAGATCTGGTCAATACACGTATAGATATTCTACACAAGTTTCTCAGTAATCTGTTTACCAGCATTACCGGCCAGGCAACAGGTTTGTTGACCATTAGCGGTAATCTGAATGCTCCTGACCTGTTCGGTAAAATTAAGCTACGTAATGCGGGCATGAAAGTGAATTATTCGCAGGTATATTATACGATTGATTCTGCTGATATTAATTTCACAGAAGAAGGCATTGATTTCGGAACCTTCAACA
>CAYHTC010000345.1:0-2527 GCA_964359445.1 uncultured Sediminibacterium sp.
CAGCAAAAGTAGTTGTGTGTAATCCTTTACCACTCCAGCCACTCACTTCCTGCGTTCTTAGGTTAAATTCAGGAAAAACGGTATTGATAAAAGTTGATTTACCCACACCGCTATGCCCGCTTAGTAAAGTAGTTTTATTATGCAGCAATGATTTTACTTCCGCTATTCCTATGTTATCCTGTACACTTACTAATAAAACTTTATAACCAACCGCCTCATATATCCCCTTCAACAAAGCAAATTTTTCCAGTTCTTTTTTCTTATACAGGTCAGACTTATTAAAAACGATGATGGCAGGAATATGATACGATTCGCAGGATACCAGGAACCTGTCCATAAACCCCTGCGAAGTTTTGGGATCCTTCAAAGTAGCAAACAGGATACTCTGGTCGAGATTAGACGCAATAATATGGTGTTGTCTTTTATTATGTGGCGATACCCTGGCAACATAATTTCGCCGGTCATAAATATGATCTATCGTGGCCGATTCTTCCTGTATATTTTCAATCTCCATCTCCACTTCATCACCCACTGCAATGGGATTGGTGGAAGTGATCTCATCAATTTTAAAAACGCCTTTAATGCGTGCCTGGTACACTCTCCCATTCTCCGCTTTCGCGGCATACCAGGAACCCGTTGATCTGTAAATACGCGCCTTCATTTGAACGAAGATAATACGCAGGCTGGCATCCTTTAGCAGAAAGTGCCGAATTGCTATAAGAATTTTTGCGAAATATTAACCTCAAAGGGGGTTTTGTATCCTGCTCAATAAGTTCCCCAGCGTTAGAAATTCAATATCTTCGCTGCCTATGGCAAAATTTGCGCATGATGAAGTAATGCCTTACCAGCATAGTGAACTGAACAAGAAAGAACAGGTGGCCGATATGTTTAACAAAATTGCCTATCGCTACGATTTTCTGAACAGGTTCCTCAGCGCCGGCATAGATGTTTGGTGGCGAAAAAAGGCCATCAGCCAGTTAAAACACCCGCAACCCAAAAAAATACTGGATGTTGCTACCGGCACAGGTGATGTAGCCATTTTAACTTACCGGCTTCTGAAGCCTGAAAAGATTACAGGTATTGATATTTCGGAAAGCATGCTGGAACTGGGGAGAAAAAAACTGGAGAAACAGGGACTTACCGGCCAGATTGAACTGTTAACCGGTGATAGTGAAGCGATCCGTTTTGCAGACAATAGTTTTGATGCCATCACGGTTGCCTTTGGGGTACGAAATTTTCAAAACCTGGATAAGGGCTTGAAAGAAATGTACCGTGTATTACAACCCGGTGGCCGGTTGGTGGTATTGGAATTTTCAAAGCCCACGCGGGCCGGTTTCAAAAATTTGTATACCTTTTACATGAATACAGTGGCGCCTACCATCGGGAAACTGTTTGCTAAAAACAAAGACGCCTACCAATACCTGAACGATAGTGTTCAAGCCTTTCCCGAAGGAAAAAACTTTTTAAACATTATGCATGAAGCAGGATTTACCCAAACTTATTTGAAAAAGCTTAGTTTCGGAATATGCACTGTTTACTGCGGAAGCAAGTAGTCCTGCTCATCATTATTCTTCTTTCCTGTACATCGCAACTGCATGCACAGAAGGAGTTGTATCGCCGTAACCACGATGATCTGGTGTATTATTTTGGCCTGTCGCTGGGTTATAACTACTCCTATTTACACCTGGCAAAATCGCCCCTGTTTTTACAGAACGATTCGATCATGTCGGCAGAACCCGGTTCCAGCGGGGGTATCGCCATGGGACTGATGGTTACGACCCGTTTGAGTGATCATTTTCAGGTTAGATGTAACCCTTCACTGATTATTGGCGGATCAAAATACATAGCATATACCCTCAGTAAAACAAAACCGGGGGAAGCCGGTTTTCAAATCCAGAGCCTGCCTTCTACCCTGGTGAGCTTTCCCTTCCAGTTGAAATTCAATTCAGACAGGATCGGCAATTTCAGAACCTATATGCTGGGCGGTATTAAGTTTGATATGGACCTGTCAAGCAATTCTGCCGCAAGGAATGTAGATGATATTATTAAGCTCAAACGCAATGATTTTGGTTTTGAACTGGGCATGGGATTTAATTTTTACCTGCCCTTCGTAACCATTTCTCCCGAGATCAAAATCAGTAATGGCCTGTCAAACATACACCAGCAGGATCCCAGCCTTAAGTACTCAAATGTACTGGGCCAGATACTCTCACGCATGGTGGTATTTTCGGTACACTTCGAAGATTAGCCTGATAGCCCGGGAATGGCCATTGAAATGTGAACCAAGAAAAATGAAGCGCTTACTTTTGAAAATAATAAATTGCGGTATCATCGGAAAAGCTTCAACCCAACTCTTTGTATGAATCAGTATATCATTAAAAATACCTGTATTATCAATGAAGGACGAAGAACCTGTGCGGATGTGCTGATTAAAAAAGGAAGGATTGAAAAAATTGCCCCATCCATTGATACCAAAGAAAAGCGCATAGAGATTATTGGCAGGGATCGGTTTCTTTTACCCGGCGCC
>CAYHTC010000346.1:0-2501 GCA_964359445.1 uncultured Sediminibacterium sp.
AATAGCCACACAAAAAAGTTTGTTTCCTGCAACACTGGAACTGGCAGGCGCTGATGCTTCTTTACTAACGGATTTATTGCCGGAGCTGCAAAGCATCGGTTACCAGGTAGAGCCCTTTGGTAATAACAGTTTTGTAATACAGGGTATTCCCGCAGATGTATTACAGGGAAATGAAAAACATTCCATTGAGTTATTGATAGAACAGTTTAAACATTTCAGCAGCGATATCAAATTCAGCAAGCGGGAAAAACTGGTGAGGTGTATGGCAAGACAACGGGCCATTAAGGCCGGGCAACTATTATCACAAAAAGAAATGCTGGTACTGGTAGAAGATTTATTCACCTGCAGCAGTCCGAATATTACCCCAACAGGAAGCCCAACCTATCTGGAGTTTAAGGAAGATTATCTGGACAGGATATTTGGAAGGTAAGGGTAGAATATTCAATACCTGTCCATCACCGCTGTTAAAAACTTCTCTACCCCTTTCCGGATATTGGCAGCAGAAGTTTGATGTGCATTTACCAGCACCGAAAAAATAAATTGTTTGCCTTTATCTGTGGTGATATAACCACTGAGTGCTACATGGTTACTGAGCGTACCTGTTTTGGCATAGATACGGCCCGCATGGTTTTTATAAGAGCTGCTTAAGGTACCTTCTCCGCCTGTTGGGAAAATTTCTTTGATACGTTCCCAATTGAATTCATTTTTCATTTGTGTAAGTACCCAAACAAAATCCTGCGGCGTAAAGAGGTTGTACCGGCTGAGTCCGGAACCATCTACCCATTTTGGTTTTTGTGGCAGATTTTGCAGATCGGATTTTAATAAAGTATCAATAATTTTCGCAGTGTTCATCATGGCTAATTTTTCATTACTAACCATGAGTAAGGTTTGTTCAGCAAAGAAGTTATCACTACGATGCATCATTAGTTTGAGTAATGAATCTGTTGGCTGGGAATAGATTTTACTAACATCGGGCCGTTGGTCAATTTTATAATGAATGGATTCTACTTTGTTTTTCAGTGTATCATTTAACAATTGAAGGAGCGCCTGGTTACCAGAGGTATAAAAGGGAATTACAGTAGATGAGAATGTATTGGAAGAGGGGATAACAGTGAACAGGTCAGATCCGTACGCTCTGTTAATCCGGAAGGCGCCTTTTTTATTGGCAACCGCTTCTTCCAGTGATTTTTGAAAATAGGAAGGCACTGCCCTGAAACCGCCTTTCATGGTAAAAATAACCAGGTTGCCATACGCAGGCATGGCAGATTTTTCGGCCATATAGTCGCTATTATAATCATCCCAGGCCCAACCGGCGCCGAGTGCATCATCTTTCCAGTTTTCATCGGTCAATAAAATTCTTTTTTGTTTTGCAAGGAAATCAAAAACAGGTTGGTTCTTAAAATCCGGGTGCAGGAAGCTGGCATCTGCATTGCCTTCCACTTCTATGGTTCCATTACCTTTATCAACATACCGGATGCCCGCCAGGCTATCGCCTAAATTTTTCATGGCGGCATAACAGGTAAATATTTTAGTATTGCTGGCTGGAACAAAAAATTTATCACCCTGGTAATTATACAGGTACTGCCCGGTTAACGGATCATAGAGGCTGATACCTACATGTGCGGGGGCAAAATAGGCATTGTTTAAAATATCACTTTGAGCTTCTCTGGCAATTTTTTTTTGTATGCTGCAGGAAGAGAGGATTACTAAAAAGTAAGTGATAACAAATGGGAAAAAGAAATTTTGCTTCATTCGGTATTATTTTATGGGAGAGCCCGTCATATTTATCTAACAAAACCAACTCCAGACTCCTAACTCCTTTCCACCGCCCTTAGCCATCTTTCCGGAATATCGTTTTTTCCTGCCGTCAGATAATCATGGTAACTGCAGGCTATATATTTACCATCGTGCAGTTGCATCCACCAGCGGCCGGTACGTTTACTGCGTAGGAAAACGGTTTCCACTTCGGCAAAAGCAAGGGTAAATTCGTCGAATTCAGAGCGGTTACCGAGCATGGCTTCGTTCTTGCCTTTATGAATGCCATCCATTACATACCATAGCATATGGGATATCTGTTTGGCGGTCAGGCTATGATGGTCCTGTTCAGGGATATAGCCATAGATACCAATACTGCTGCAGGTATTACTCATACCGGCATACTGCATCAGTGTGCAGGCTTCTTCTCCGTTAAAACCGTTGGGGGTAATATGGTTGGCCGGGGCATGCGCATGCTGGATAGCGGCTATATCGAAACTGAATAATTCGCTGTTACGGATGGAAGGCTCCATTTCTTCCAGCGCCTCCTTCACTTTACCTACCCTGTAACAATCAAAACCCAGTTTATGAATGGTTTCGAGCATTTGCGGATGCATGAAATAACTCTGAAATCCTATATGGGTATAATGTTTCAGGTAATTGGGAACACCGGTGAACATCTCCACCAGGAAATTATCAGACGCCTGTATGCTATCCATATCCAGATCAATACGGGAATCCACTGA
>CAYHTC010000347.1:0-2473 GCA_964359445.1 uncultured Sediminibacterium sp.
ATGGGTGCGGATCTTTCTTATCTGAACCAACTCGAAGATAATGGTGCGCAGTTTTGTGATTCCGGGAAAGTAAAAGATGCGATCAGTATTTTTCAATCGCATGGTGCTAACCTGGTTCGCATCCGTTTATGGCATACGCCCAATTGGCAACTGCCCGTTACAGGCGGTAGATTGTATAGTAATCTGGCTGATGTGGAAAAACTGATCCGAAGATCCAAAGCTTCCAGCCTGGCCGTAAACCTTGATCTCCATTATTCTGATGACTGGGCCGACCCGCAAAAACAGGAAATACCCGCGGCCTGGCAAAATCTTTCTTTTACTGTATTGAAAGATTCTGTGTACCGGTATACGCTGTCAGTACTGCAATACCTGGCAGCAAAAAACCTGACTCCTGAAATGGTACAGGTAGGTAATGAAAATAATAATGGCATGTTATTTCCACAGGGAAAGTTACAGAATGGGGATGCAACAGCTTTTGGTACACTGCTCAACAGTGGTATCAAAGCCGTTCGGGATTTTTCGCTCACAGCAGCAGTAAAGCCACAGATTATTTTGCATGTGGCACAGTTACAGGATGCAGGCTGGTGGACAAAAGCCATTACTGCCGCAGGGGTTACCGATTATGATATACTGGGTGTTTCCCATTACAGTAAATGGTCGCAGGTGAATACAATGCAGGCCATAACGGATAGTATTCGGGTATTGGTGAGCCGTTATCAAAAAAAAGTGATGGTAGTAGAAACAGGGTATCCCTGGACAGGTAATAATGCAGACTCGTACAATAACCTTTTTTCTGCAACTGATCTGGTTAGTGGTTACCCGCTTTCACCGGATAATCAGCTTGTCTATATGAAAGACCTTGTGCAGGCTATCATCA
Organism: uncultured Sediminibacterium sp.; assembly: GCA_964359445.1. Classification (GTDB taxonomy): domain Bacteria; phylum Bacteroidota; class Bacteroidia; order Chitinophagales; family Chitinophagaceae; genus Sediminibacterium. Next base: position 878 of record CAYHTC010000347.1, read on the forward strand.
ATGGTGGTGGCAAAGGTGTGATGTACTGGGAACCGGAATGGATCAGCTCTTCTATGAAAGATCGCTGGGGTACCGGGTCTTCCTGGGAGAATATGGCATTGTTCGATTTTCAGGGTAATACCCTTCCTGCTATGGCATTCATGCGCATTTCTTATCGTTTCTAAGGAGCTTTAAATAAAAAATTCTTCTCCTCCAATGAAACTTAGTAATTAGTATACAAAAAATAAATCCACTATAATGGAAAATAGCATGAATCAATATATAGCGCTGAACGAAAAAATTCTGAAAATCACCATGAAAATTAAGGATCAGTATCCGGAGTTGTCAAAATATTTAGAAGAATTGCCGGAAACAATCCCTAATGAAAAAAAGCCGGAAATAACATTTGACAATTTAAAAACCTATTATGATTCACTGGAAGCTTTTTTAACAAAATACCTGGTGGAACATCCTGCCGGAGAGTAAGTAGCCGACCATCTGCCATTCATTTTTACGAAACACCCTGTTTTTTCTATTCCCGGATAGTCCAGGTCTATAAAGTATTCATCAGAACGTTTATCAAATCCGGTTTTTTTTCCTAAACAGCCCATTTTTCAGGTTGAATTAAAATTTTGCTTCATTTTCCGAATGAAAAATATCCGATTCTGAGAAAAAGCTTATATTTACGAACAGGAACATTTTTTTAAATAATACCCTTAATAATGAAAAAAATACTACTTGTTAATTACTTTGTTTTGGCTACCCTGGCTCTTAATGCCCAGTCTGTTACCGTAAATGCCTCTGAGCCGGACGCAAAAATTATTGTTGACGGCCAAAACCTGGGCACTGGCACTTTAAAAATAAAAGTACCAAAGGGCGGGTGTGTTAATGTTAAGATTCAAAAAGTCGGGTTTCTGAAATATGAACAGGTTTATTGTAATAAAAAGGGAGGAACGCCCCCGCCAAAGCAGCAATATTTTGAATTAAAAAGAGACGATGCAGAAGAAGCTTCTATAAAAACCGACCAGGCGAATGTTGACTTTTCTGTTGAAGTCAGCAAAAAGTATGACATTTCAGAAGCATGGAAATTAACCACTCAGATTGTTACCGACTACTTTGATGCAATTGAAGTTTCTGATAAAGAAACCTCTTATTTGAGAACAGCATGGAGTATTCAGTCTTTTCAACAAAATACAATAAGAACAAGATTGATCATTAAATTAGGTGATTCAAACCCACTTACCTTTAAAGTAAAGTTAGTGAGTGAATCCTCAGGAACATCAGGATCAAGTGTAAAGGCTGATGAGCAGTTTCGTGAGTGGGACAGAATATTAAGAAAATATCAGAGTATTATCAGCGATTTTTCAACACGGTTGGGGATGAAGTAAATTTGGTTAGTTACATTTAATTCGGAAACACTTAGTCTGGTGTTTTTATATACCCGGATCCGGTAAGTGTTTAACCGGTTGATTATGAAAAAATGTACATTCAGCATTTTTTTACTATTACTTCTATCACAATTAGTTATTGGCCAAATAAGTATGCCTGATAGAAGAAGAATAATTGCCGAAAAATGATCCTGTAGCTGTTTTCTTTGCCCTGTACACACCATACCAG
>CAYHTC010000348.1:0-2472 GCA_964359445.1 uncultured Sediminibacterium sp.
AATACTACCAATTACCATCATGTATTCGGTGACCTATGGGATTCCCTATTCGCGCCTCCCTGATTTGGTATATATTTTAATACTTGCCATTGCTGGCGGATTTATTCCGATAATAGAAAAACGAATAGTCCACTACCTTGAAAGTAAATAAGTAACATACTTTTGGGGTACATCATATTTTAAATATTTTCATTATTATAGTTGTTTAGATATATACTACAGCCGACAGCTCCATCTAATCACTTGACAACAACTCCATCAACCTGTAGTTGATATAATAAGTCGTCCTGCCAATTTTTTGAGGTTTTAGAATATTAGCATCTGTCAATTTCTTTAACCATACAGATGCAGTTTGCCGGTGAGCTATTTCTTTCTTTTCCAATAACTCAATTTTTAAGTATGGTAAAGTAAACATCAGTTGCAGCAGTTCGTAACTAAATGATGAACCTAATGTTTCTTTCATTTGTTTTTCAAATTCATCTTTCAGCAAAAGCATGGTTCTTATTTTCTTAGTTGTAAGCTGTGCTGTTTCTATCAATGCTGTGAGTACATACATTACCCAATCGTGCCAGTTATTTTTTTCTGTTACTCCCTTTAATAACTGGTAGTATTCAGTTTTATATTTTACAATATAAGAACTGAGGTACAAGACAGGCTGCAATAACAATTCCTGCTGCACCAGGTACAAGGCATTTACAATACGGCCAGTACGGCCATTGCCATCGGCAAACGGATGTATGGCTTCAAACTGGTAATGTATGAAAGCCATTTTTACTAACGGGTCCAACGGAGAGCTATCCGGGTCGTTAATGAATTGTTCTAATGCTGCCAGTTTTTCCCTCAATACATCTTCGCAGCATGGCGGCGTATATATCACTTCGCCATTAATGGCATTTTTCAGAGCTGTACCCGGAGCGTTCCTGATGCCGGATTTATTTTGTTTGATGGTTTGAACTATTTCAACCATTGTATTTGTCAACAATAAATTCTTTTGTGCTGTCATTTTTTCCAACCCAACATATAATGCTTCCCGGTAGCTTAATACTTCTTTGGCCGCATGGCTGGCCGTTCCTTCTTCACTGGTAGCTTTATATAGTTCGTCCTGAGTGGTTACAATATTTTCAATGGCGGAGCTATCCTTACTTTCCTGCAGAACGATTGTGTTGATTAATAACTGTGGATCTGGTAATGAAGCACAGAGGCCGTTTAATTCTCCCAAATGCCTGGCAGCTTTAGCCAGGTGCCTCAATATTACCGGGGATTCTGTAAAGTCTGCTGGTGGCAGATTTGGCAGTTCGTTGAAAGGAGCATTCTTATTGTAAGCCATTAATGTTGAATTTTGTAATAATTTCCATCATTTGCCTGAGTTTGTGACAGGCAATTCGACATGAGTTTTATTTGATGGTGAAATTAGGACTAATTTTCGACATATAGCTAATTTGATGTCGAAATTGCCGCTATTCAGGTAAGTGAATATTGAAATTATGGGTGAAACTCGACTTCAAATCAACAATTACATATCATCCTTTATTTGTTCCACACTTATAAGTTTTGAAACCAGCAGCTTCCGTTCAAAAGAATGTCATTTGCTACATTCCAACAAAATGGTCTTCTTGGGGATATGGCAATGTTTGTGCAAGTTGAACAACTCACTTCCACACAAGCTCGTTCATCATTTTATGACTTAGATTATAACCTCGTTGGACAATTTATTTCCGATCAAGGGGTACTAAGTGGTTTTCAAGGATTTGAAACTCCAGCTCCGACAACTCAAACTTTAGGATGGTGGGGTAGATGGGGCTCTTGCTTAAGGTATGGATTTAACACATTTACTGATGGTAACCCCGTTCATGCCGCCGCTGGGCTTGTCTGCTGGGCTTGGGGAGCACCATGTGCTGTGGGGGCTGCAATAGGTTGTGCCGCGGCAGCAACTTTTCAATAAAAACACCTAAATTTACTTAAATCCTTTTTTATGAACCGTGGTATTTATCTATTTTTATTATTATCACCATTCATTATATGTGGTGCGTTTTTTAAAAATTATGCAACGGAGATATTTCCATATTTACCTTTTTATGTTGCTATTCTAACAATCATACGTCAACGCTATATTAAAATGACATGGAAAGAAATATTACAGTCTCCATTAACATTTAGTTTTAAAGAAAAGAAAAAAATTTTTACAGAGAAATAAGCAAATGCTGTAATGTAATGTTAACCCCCTAAACGACTTTTTGTTTAGGGGGTTGCTTATAAATAATCCTTTCGCTTTTTGCAAAACTCAAACTATCCATCCTACTAAACAATATGGTATTGGTGGGGGGCTTACGCTGCTACATCCTTTTGTAGCATTCGCAGATCGATTCTGCGCTTCTTGATATGCTCAGCAATCGTTTTAGGGGTTTCAGGATACCCCTGCATGAGGTTTTTGTATTGTTTTGGCGTATTGGGACATTATCGACAAAACTCTGC
>CAYHTC010000349.1:0-2472 GCA_964359445.1 uncultured Sediminibacterium sp.
TTAACATGTTTGGTTAGGTTGGTTATTTTTTTATTATAAAGTGAATGCAATATAGCTATCTCCGGAAGCTTTCCCTAATTTACCGCCACCACAGGCAATGACAATAAATTGATGTCCGTTTTTTTCATACACAGTGGGTGTGGCAAAGCCTGCGGCAGGCAGATCATATTCCCATAAGAGTTTGCCGGTTCTTTTATGAAAGGCGCGGAATTTTTTATCGCTGGTAGCCGCTATAAATAACAATCCACCCGCGGTAACTACCGAACCTCCATAGTTTTCTGTTCCCGAATGAATGCCTTTCGCTTTTAATTCAGGATAATCTCCCAAAGTGGTTTTCCATTCCAGTTTACCGGTGTTCAGATTGATGGCATTCAGGCTACCCCAGGGTGTGTCGATGGCCGGGTATCCTTCTTTCGTAAGAAATTTATGGTAACCGGTAGATGTATAGGGCATATCGAGGTATGGATTTGCTTTTTTTGGTGGGGCTACAAATTTTTTTTTCTGTTTGGATTTGATGTCTAACACAAATGCAGCAAGCGCTTCTTTTTCGCCTTCACTTATTTGTTGTAAGGCCGGCATCATTCTCCGGCCCGTAACCAGGAGGTTTTTGAAAGAATCCTCTGTATATTTTTTATTAAGGTTAATCAGGCCGGGGTTATTGCCGGAGCCCTGTCTTTCGGCGCCATGACAGTTCATACAGGTGGTAGCGTATATTCTTTTACCTGCTTCCAGATTATTTTCTTTAATGGGCGTTTTATTGCTAACCTCAACCATGGTTAATATCCAGGCCATTTCACTGGCATTCACATACAATAAACCGGTGGTTGAATCAAAGGAAGGACCGCCCCATTCCGCACCACCATCAAAGCCGGGAAAAATAATGGTTCCCTGTTTGGAAGGCGGTGTATACAGATGATCATGTTTTGTACCCTGCCATCTTTTTTTGATATCCTGAAAAGAAGAGTCCGGTACCAGGTGATTCAATTCCTTTTCTGTAAGTAACTGCCTGACAAATGGGTTAAAAAATGATGGAATGGGTTGAGTGGGCCATGGTTTTTCACCAATCAAATCCGTTATGGTGGGCACTTTGGTTTCAGGAATGGGATATACAGGTATCCCTGTTTTCCGGTCTAATAAAAATATAAATCCCGATTTGGTAACCTGAGCAACGGCTTCCATTCTTTTGCCATCTTTTGTAATGGTTACCAGCACAGGAGCTGTGGGCAGGTCCCTGTCCCAGATATCATGATGCACTGTTTGATAATGCCAGATCCTTCTGCCTGTAGCGGCATCCAGCGCCAAAACAGAATTGGCAAACAGGTCCTGGCCAATTCTTTTTCCGCCATAAAAATCATAGGAGGCAGATCCAATAGGTGCAAATACGATTCCTTTTTCTTCATCCATACTAAAACACGACCAGGCATTGGCGCCACCAATTTGCCGGTAAGCATTTTTATCATCCCATGTATCATAACCTGCTTCTCCGGGTTGTGGAATGGTATGAAATATCCATCTTAGTTTGCCTGAGTGTACATCATAAGCCCTGATATGCCCGGGTGCGGCAGCAGCTCCTTCATCTACCCGTGTGCCAATGATGATCAGGTCCTTGTAAATAATGCCAGGCGTAGTAGATGCTACATACAGGTCCTTCACATCACTGTTAAGATCATTGTGCAGATCCAGTTTACCATTATTTGCAAAACCGGTGATTGGTTTTCCGGTATGGGCATCAATACAAAAAAGGGTAGAGCCGGCTGAGTAAAAAATACGTGCCTCTTTTTCATGATTGCTGTAGTAGGTAACACCCCTGCAAACATTCATCGAAAAATATCCCTGTCCATTCTTTGCCGAGGCAGTATCCAGTGGATTGAATACCCATTTTTCTTTTCCGTTTGCCGCATCAAGGGCAAATAATTTCAGTTTGGGTGATACGCCATACATAATACCCTCCGCAACAATCGGGTTTACCTGTATCTGCGTTTTATCTTCTGCATCACCGGTATGGTATTCCCATGCCACCTGTAATTGCGAAACATTTGAAGTGTCCATCTCTGTTAAAGAGGAATAATGTGTAGCCGCTTTATTGCCTCCGTATACCTTCCATTCAGTTGCTTCATTATTAGGCCTCCTGCAACCAGCCAATGCAATCAGGCAGGCTAAAGAGAGTATGTATTTTCTTTCTGATAAAGTGTACATGACGTCCTGTTTATTCTCCGTGCAACTTTGTTCCCCCTGTGCCCTCTGTATTGAAAAAAGATCACGCTGTAATAGAGGTTTTTTTCAACACAGGGCACGGAGGTTGGGAGTTTCACAGAGGAGGGGGATTATATTATTCAAGAACTTTCTCAATAATCTTGCCTGATTTTTTATTTTTCAGGATCAGTTTTTTGGCCCCGTAATGAGTCATCTCTTCCTTCACTAAATAATGATCGGCATCATATTCCACCAAATTGCTTTCCTTACTCAGTCCGG
>CAYHTC010000350.1:0-2471 GCA_964359445.1 uncultured Sediminibacterium sp.
CCCGATGTTGACCTGATGCTTGCCGGTCATACCCATGGTATGCAGTTTGGCCTGGAAAACCCTTATTTCAAATGGAGCCCCGTGCAATGGATGTATAAGCAATGGGCGGGATTATATGAAGAGGGGAATCAAAAACTGTATGTGAACAGGGGATATGGGTTTATCGGCTACCCCGGCAGGGTTGGCATTCTGCCTGAAATTACAGTTATTGAGCTGGTATAGACTCTTTTGCCTGTTGGCAGGGTATTGTTTTTTATAATTTTCACCGATTAATCGTTTTTGGCACGGTCATTGAAAATAGTAATACAAATAAACTCATGTTATGAAAAAAGTAATTTTGCCGGTACTGGTACTTATGCTGTTTACAACCGTATCCCGGGCACAGGGAATCAGATTAGGCCTTAAAGCAGGGGCGAATCTGAATAAAATTTCGGGACAGTCATTTAATGATGGTTTTGATCTGTCCTATCATGCAGGCGGTTTCCTGGAAATTGACTTTAATAAAAAGTGGGGTATTCAGCCTGAATTGTTGTGGAATCAAACCTCATCCAAGCCTTCCAGCTTTAATACCATTTATGCGTCCACAACAAGTACCAATCCATCGCTGGATGCGTTTAAATCAATTAAGCTCGATTATTTATCTATTCCGTTGCTGCTGCGTTATAATGTGGGGGGAATGTTATCCCTTGTTGCAGGGCCTCAGTTCAGTATCCTCATCAAAGAAGATAATACCCTGCTTCAGAATAGCCAGTCTGCCTTTAAAAATGGCGATTTTGCCATGGTTGCCGGCGCCCAGATTAATTTGAAAATGCTGCGTATCTATGGCCGTTACAATATCGGCATGCAGAATATCAATGATATTGATCAGAAAGACAAGTGGACCACTCAGCAGATTCAGTTGGGGTTAGGATTTAGATTTTAGAACGCTGAACGCATAACGCTGAAGAATAAGTGCATGTATTTTCTGGCGTTATGCGTTATGCATTATGCTTTTCTTCAAAGAGGCAATTTCCTTTTTGAATAAATGTAATTCGGTAATCTGTTGTTTGATAAAACTATTTTCTTCCGGTTTTCCAACAACGGCATTCATTTCGCCAATGCTTTCGTAGACCATTTTACGGTAAGGATTTTTATAGTCTTTGGTCCTCGAATCGTGTATCCCTTTGGTGAGCCATTCTTTGGTGGCCACTACTGAAGTAAGCAGGTTGGTGAACTGGTGCGTGTCCATTTTTTTTAGCCGGATACCGGTAATCTCTGATAAGGAGGCTAATGCATGGTTTAATTTTTCCTGTTTATATTTTTTTCCCTGAGCCTGGTAAAATTCATGTACGGCATCCCATGATTTGATTCTGCCGTTACGAATCTTTTCTTTCAATGTGTTGATGGTTTCTTCCGGTATCAGTTGCCCTCCTGTATTAATCCATGCTCCCCGCACAGGTTTTGCCGGTAAGGCCGCGATGATATCTTTTAAAGAGTGGAATTCATTTTCTTTAATAAACCGCAGCAGTTGTGTAATGCCATAGTAAACAATCAATTCTTCAAAAACCCTGTATGCCGGTAATACTTTTATGAGTAGTACTTTTCGTTTACTATTTTCAATTTGATCTGCAACGATTTCTAATTCATTAACTATTTTACTGGCATTCTGTAACAGGTGCTTACCTGCTGTACTGTGATCGGATGATTGCCCGGTTTTATGTACAGACGCGTTATAAGCCTTTCCGGTAAAGGTTTCCATCAACCGCAGTGAACTGAACATTTCATTAATGGTATCGGGCGCCAGAAAATCATATTCCAATTCCTGTATGCGTTCTGTTCGTTTATCCCTGTCAGCATATTTCCATGAATTGCGTGCCAGTGCATACAAATTATAGAGGAACCAGTATCCCGGCATAATAATAAGCTGATCCCTGCTTACGTCATTACTGATTAATGAAAAGGGGAATGGAATATTCAGCTCTGCCGGATAATCTCCCTTGGTGAGTATACTGAAGCTGGCAAATTTTGAATTGTGTTTAAGGCTTACACAAAGTCCCGGCCAGAACCCCCGCCCCATAATGATCTCGCCATCCGCCCCCCTGCTGTTATGATTTGAGCCAATAGTGGCGCCGGCAGCAATATTACTTTGTCCCATTACCAGTGACGCGCACAAAAAAGAATTATTATGGTGTTGCTCATGGGCCGGAAAAATGAGTGAATTCAATACCTCGCAACAGGAAATGGTTGCATTATTACCCAGGTAAGAATTGATCAGTCTTGCCCCATATTTTAACTGTGAGTGCGAAGCCATCATAAAACGAACCGCTTTCACACCATAGAAAATACGACAACCATAACCGATGATGCCGTTGACCACTTCACAACCTTCCCCTATCTGCGTAGCGCCCTCGGGGCCTGAGTTTACAGTCAGGTTTTTCAGTTTGTTGGCGCCTTTAAAATAGGCATCGGTACCTACCCAAACATCTTTGATA
>CAYHTC010000351.1:0-2461 GCA_964359445.1 uncultured Sediminibacterium sp.
GAAATCAACCTTTACAAAAAAATGCAGGCAGTATTCAGTGTTTTATGGGTAGTGATCGTGTATGTACTTGGGTGCATTTCTTTAAGCTATCATTTAGCACATGGATTCCAGAGCGCATTCAGAACCCTGGGTGTACACAACAAAAGATATAATGCTATGCTTACCGCCATCGGATATGGCTTTGCAATTATTGTTCCACTGGTTTTTGCTTTAATGCCGGTGAGCTTTTATTTGGAGTGGGTGGAATAGAGTTAGGAGTTGGGAGTTAGTTTATAAGAAGCGATTATACTGACGACTCACAATTGATAATTGACGAAAAAAACGAACTACAAACAACAAACTGCAGTATATGTTAGATGCAAAAATACCTGCCGGGGCCTTAGGTGATAAATGGACAGACTATAAAGGGCATTGTAAACTGGTTGACCCTTCCAATAAACGGAAATTAGAAGTAATTGTTATTGGAACCGGACTGGCCGGGGCTTCTGCTGCCGCCTCATTGGGCGAACTGGGCTATAATGTAAAAGCTTTCTGCTTCCAGGATTCTCCGCGAAGGGCACACTCTATCGCGGCGCAGGGCGGTATCAATGCCGCGAAGAATTACCAGAATGATGGCGACAGTGTTTTCCGTTTGTTTTATGACACTATTAAAGGTGGTGATTATCGCGCCCGCGAATCCAATGTGCACCGCCTTGCTGAAGTGAGCAATAATATTATTGACCAATGTGTGGCGCAGGGTGTTCCCTTCGCCCGTGAATATGGCGGATTACTTAGTAACCGCTCTTTTGGCGGCACACAGGTACAAAGAACTTTTTATGCCGCGGGCCAAACAGGTCAGCAGTTATTAATAGGCGCTTACCAGGCATTTGAAAGACAGATAGCCTTAGGTAATGTAAAAATGTACAGTCGCCACGAAATGCTCGAAATTGTTAAGATAGATGGCAAAGCAAGGGGCATCATTGCCCGAGACCTGGTAACAGGTAAACTGGAAAGACATTTTGGACACGCTGTTTTATTATGTTCCGGTGGATATGGCAATGTATTCTATCTCTCTACCAATGCCATGGGCAGTAATGTTACCGCCGCATGGAAAGCCCATAAAAAAGGAGCGGCTTTTGCCAACCCATGTTTTACACAAATTCACCCAACCTGTATTCCGGTAAGTGGCGACCACCAGTCTAAGCTGACCCTGATGTCTGAATCACTTAGGAATGATGGCCGTATCTGGGTGCCAAAAAAACAGAGCGATAATCGTAAAGCCAGTGAAATACCGGAAGAAGAAAGAGATTATTACCTGGAAAGACGATACCCCGCTTTTGGTAACCTGGTTCCACGTGATGTAGCTTCAAGAGCAGCGAAAGAAAGATGTGATGAAGGATATGGTGTAGGTACCAGCAAACAGGCAGTATACCTCGATTTTGCAGCAGCCATATTACGTTATGGAAAAATTGAAGCAGGAAAAGAAGGAAATGATCATGCCAGTGAAGATGACATCATCAAATCAGGAAAAGAAGTAGTGAAAGAGAAATATGGCAACCTGTTTGACATGTATGAAAAAATTACCGGCGAAAACCCATACGAAGTACCCATGCGCATATACCCTGCAGTACACTATACCATGGGGGGCCTTTGGGTAGACTATGAATTGCAAACCAATGTGCCCGGATTATACGCTTTAGGTGAAGCTAATTTCTCTGATCATGGCGCTAACCGGTTAGGTGCTTCCGCGTTAATGCAGGGACTGGCCGATGGCTATTTTGTTATTCCTTACACACTGGGCAATAGCCTGGCTGATGAAATTTATGCAAAAGCCATTGAAACTTCTCACCCGGCATTTGAAGAAGCAGAGAAAGAAGTATCAAACAGAATTCATAAACTGATGAACATCAAAGGCACACAAACCGTTGAAAGTTTTCATAAACGTTTGGGCAAAATCATGTGGGATAAATGTGGCATGGCCCGTAATGAAAAGACTTTACAACAGGCAATCACAGAACTGCAGGTTTTGAAAAAAGAATTCTGGAGCGATGTTAAAATTCCGGGAGGCATCAACGAAATGAATCCTGAACTGGATAAGGCGAACCGTGTTGCAGACTTTATTGAATTAGGCGAATTGATGTGTATAGATGCATTGAACAGGAAGGAAAGCTGCGGCGGACATTTCCGTGAAGAGTACCAAACACCGGATGGTGAAGCCATGCGGGACGATGAACATTTTATGTATGTTTCTGCATGGGAATATGCAGGAGAAAGCAACTGGAACTTACATAAAGAACCGTTGGTGTATGAGGTGATTAAACCAACACAGAGAAACTATAAATAATTTGAAAATTGTACCATGGAACCTTACCACATGAATCTGAACCTAAAAGTCTGGAGACAAAAGAACTGTAAAACCAAAGGTGAGTTCAAACTATACCGGGTGGAAAATATTTCTTCCGAAATGAGCTTCCTCGAAATG
>CAYHTC010000352.1:0-2434 GCA_964359445.1 uncultured Sediminibacterium sp.
AGTATCCAAATAGCTACCTGTCAGAAGCCTTAGAAAGTATTCAAAAATAATTAAGGACAATTTTGTCTTTAATTATTACATTTATCCAATAATCCGTTTTATGACAAATAAAAATTTTATCAGCTACCTTCTTAATCCCAAAAATTGGTGGCTGCCCTTACTGCTTATTTTCATCATTAGTGTAACTGGCGTAACAATGATAGGAATTCATACCTATACGGAAGCTCCGCCTATTCCATCTTATGTTTCAGCAAAAAATGAAACTGTTTTTTCAAAGGATAATGTATTGGAGGGACAGGCGGTGTTTCAAAAATATGCACTGATGGAGTACGGCAGTATGTTTGGGGATGGAGCTAACCGGGGGCCTGATTTTACTGCAGAAGCATTACATCATATTTCTCGGTACATGAACGATTATTACCTGTTAAATTTGAAAACCGGTGTGAACACTGATTTGCTTAAAAAGGGTATTGCCGAACAGGTGAAATCGGAAATTAAAACCAATCGTTACAGCGATAATAATAATGTACCCCTTTCTGATGCCCAGGCTTTTGCGGCCGGCGAGTTAATCAAATATTACACACAAAAATTTACCGACCCGTCTTTCCAGGGTGCATTTAAACCGGCTGGCTATATTACCAACAGGGATGAAATAAAATCACTGACTGCTTTTTTCTATTGGGGTGCATGGGTTTGCGGGGTAGAAAGACCGGGGAAACATTACAGCTATACACATAATTGGCCTTACGACCCGGCATCAGGCAATACACCCAGTTCAGCCATTATATTATGGAGCATTATTGGTTCTTTAGGATTAGTATTCGGGTTGGGAATTGTATTGTACTATCACGGTAAATTAGAAAAGCTGGATGATGATGCCTATACAAACAATGCCCAACCTTTTATGACGAAGGGAGAAATAGATAAATTTCAACCCGATGCTGTTCAGCGTTCCACATACAAGTTCTTTTATGCCGCCATTTTGCTTTTTGGAGTACAGGTTTTATCAGGTATATTAACGGTGCATGATTTTGTAGGGTTCATTAACTTTTTTGGATGGAATATTTCTGAAGTATTGCCTATTACAATAACAAGAAGCTGGCATGTACAATTATCGCTATTGTGGATTTCAGCCTGCTGGATTGGTGCTTCATTTTTTATGATGTCACTCGTTTCGCCCCATCAATCCTTGCGCCAGGTGAGATTGATTAACACAGTTTTCTGGCTGATTATTTTATTGGTTGCCGGTTCATTTACCGGTATATTTTTGGGGCCACATGGTATTCTTGCCAAAAACTGGTACTGGCTGGGTAACCAGGGATGGGAGTATGTTGAATTGGGGAAAGCATGGCAAATATTACTTGGCGTTGTATTTATTATTTGGGCCATCACCATATACCGCGGCATTAAACCAGTAATGAAACTAAAACAACCCTGGGCCTTACCTAACTGGTTAGTGTATACAACATTTAGTATTATATTATTGCTGATATCCGGTTTTATCGCCACGCCTAAAACCAATTTTGTTATTGCCGATTTCTGGCGCTGGATGGTGGTACATATGTGGGCGGAAGCATTCTTTGAAGTATTTACCACTGTATTGATTGGTTATTTCATGGTGTTGATGGGCCTGGTAAGCAGGCAGGCTGCTACCCGGGTGATTTACCTGGCAACATTATTGTTTCTTGGTTCAGGTTTGCTTGGCATCTCACATAATTTTTACTGGAATGCAAAACCTGTTGCCACTATGGCTTTGGGTTCAGTGTTCTCCACCTTACAGGTAATTCCATTAGTGTTGCTCACATTAGAAGCAGGGCGATTCAGTAAGCTTCCAAAAGTACTGGAGAATAACAACGGGGGAAATGGAGATTTGAATAAACGGTTCGGGTTTTCGGAAGTTTTTCTGTTCCTGGTAGCTGTTAACTTCTGGAATTTTTTTGGTGCCGGTGTACTCGGCTTTATCATCAACCTGCCTATTGCCAACTATTATGAACATGGTACCTATTTAACAGTCAATCATGGTCATGCCGCATTAATGGGGGTATATGGCAATCTTGCATTGGCGGCGGTATTATTTTGCTGCCAGTTATTGGTAAAATCCAACTGGTGGAAGCCCCGGGTTATAAAAACAGCTTTCTGGTCATTAAACACCGGACTATTACTGATGATATTCCTTGATCTGTTTCCTGCAGGTATCTGGCAATTCAAAACTGTAACGGAACAGGGGCTATGGTATGCCCGCAGTAGTGCATTTATTGAAAGTACCGGTTTTCAAACACTTACCTGGCTGCGCATTATAGGAGGTGCCTTATTCACCCTGGGTGGTGTCATTCCATTGATGTGGTTTGTAACCCGCAGCGGCAGGGGATTGAAAAAGAATGAAGCATCGCTTGCGAGTTTTCAACCGCCGGTGTAAAACTTAACCCTAATAAAT
>CAYHTC010000353.1:0-2430 GCA_964359445.1 uncultured Sediminibacterium sp.
TATTTTAATTACGGCACATCCGGTATCATCCTTAGTTCAGCCACAAGAAAAAATCAGAAATGGACCAGCAGCGCGTTTGCCATTTCAGTAAACCAGGTTGCGAATTATAATAATCATATTCAGTTCAAAGGATTCAACAATATGAGTTCATTTACAGAACAATATCTCGAAGAACTTGTCAGAGACCGTGCTGATACGAATGCCGCTTTAAGCAATTATATTTTTGGTTCCTCTCTCGCTTTCAGAACTTTTTTGATTGATACGACAAGTGGGGTTGGCGGTACCGTTACCGGCTATCAGAGCCTCGTGCCTCTTTCAACCGGGATAAATCAACTCTATGATGCCACAACAAGAGGTGGTTACCATGAAATTGCTTTAGGCCTCGCCGGTAACCTGGAAGATAAAATGTATGTGGGTGGAAGTTTGACCATACCCGTGATCAGTTATAAACGCGAACTGCTATACAGTGAAACAGATGCAACAAATAATTCCAATAATAACTTTAAATCCTTTGAATATAAAGAAACCTTTACCTCTCAGGGCATTGGAATTGGCGCCAAATTGGGTGTGATTTATAAACCGCAGGAATTCTGGCGCATAGGTTTTGCTTTTCACACACCACAGGTAATGGGCTATACCGACAGGATCAGTTCATCATTAACGAGCAATACGGAAAGCTATGCAGGTATCAAATCTGAATCCAGTAATAACCTGAACAGCGGTAACCCGGGTCGAAGAAAATACGATATGATTACCCCCTGGAAAGCCATCATCAGCGCCAGTTATGTGTTCAGAGAGATCAATGATACCCGCAGACAAAAGGCTTTTATCAGCGCTGATATTGAATACGTGAATTATCGTGGCGCCCGCTTTTCATCAACTGATAAAAATGACCAAACATTAATTAATTATTACCAGTTACTGAATGATGTTATCAAAGACACTTATAAAGGCAATATCAATGTTAGACTGGGTGGCGAATTAAAATTTCATACTATCATGTTCCGCCTGGGTGGTGCGTATTACGGAAGCCCTTACAAAGATGATAATTTACCTGCCAACCGGATACTGGCCACGGGTGGTATAGGCTATCGGGATCATGGTCTATTTATAGACCTAAGCTATGCACACAAGTTTACCAAAGATGCACAATTTGCCTATCGCCTGAATGATAAACCCAATACATTTGCAGAACAGAACGGAAACAGGGGCAATATTGTATTGACTTTGGGATTTAAATTCTAACCTTTTTTTCTCCTCCCATTCATTCTCATTCAAAACTATATGTATGTAAAGTCATAAAGAAGGCGCCTGATTATGGTGGCGCCTTTTTTTATGAGATTGACAAACGAATTATTTTAAATCTTCCGGCTTTAATCCCTGGTTAACCTTCACATCTGATATAGCAATATTGATCTTGAACTGACCGGCATCAAGCACTTGCTTAACAGGCAACAATACTGAATTAACCAATTTGAATTCAGTGATATATAGCTGAACGGTGCTTTTACCCGCGGGGGACTCCTGCGTCCTGATTTCTTTTACTCTTTGACCGGTGGCCAGGTCGTAGAAAAAATTAAATACCCTTGCTTTCGGCGATTTAATTTCCACATTGTAGGCATCTTTCCCTTCAACCTGTTCAATACCTTTTACTGTAAATGCATATCCTCCCTTTTTCAGCATATAGGGTTCGGGGAACAAAGATGCCGCTTCATCGAGCTCTTCTTTATCCTCTTCTTTTAAAGTTTGACTCTGCCCCTGTTGCACAATTGCATAATCACCATTATTTACGGATTGTTTTGCCAGCGACATGCCTCCCATACTAATGCTCTGCAGGTAACCGGAAGGCAATAAATACTTTACAGAGAAATCAAGATTTTGTTCCATAACACTGGCGGTACCATTCATTGTCACATCCTTGATCGCATTGATGGCTGCTTCTCCACCCTGCACTTCAATCGCTTTTTTCAGGATCATTTCTGCGGTTATGGCAGCATCCGCTTTCTTTTCGGTTGGGGCGGCTATTTCATTTCCATACACATCAAAGTATTTTACTTCCCCGTATTTGTCCAGTCCCTTTGCAATCTGCTTAAGATTCCCAACAATCACAATATGCAAATTCCCGGATTGAACAAACTTATTGGCCATTTCCTTAACTGCCACATTATCCACCAAAGCCAGGTTCTTCAGATAATTTTGATAATAATCCTTAGGCAGATGATAGCGGGCTATGTTTAATGCAAAGCCTGCAATCGTAGACGGGCTTTCTAATGAACGGGCAAAGCTTCCACTCATTTCATTCTTCGTCTGACTTATATCCTCACTGCTAACGGCCTCAGTTCGTATACGGTTGAACTCAACAAGAAACTGTCCGATGGCGCTATCTGTTTTTTCGTTACGCACAGAAGAGCTGGCTGTAAAATTACCTAC
>CAYHTC010000354.1:0-2428 GCA_964359445.1 uncultured Sediminibacterium sp.
GTAGAGCCGGGCGCTGTACTCTTTGAATTCGACGATTATTTGCATATTACTTACCTGCATAAAAAGGAACCGTATGAATATGTAAGGTTCCTGCTAAAAAGACCGAATAAAGATTACATATCTTCTGATATTACCTTGCCATTTCAGAAGGGTGTATCTATATACAAAAATGGCACATATTTTTATGGCGAAAATATTTTTACTGATGGTTTTTGGGCCTGGTCAGAAAAATTAGCAACTATGTTACCTGCCGATTACTGGCCAGAAGAAAAGAAGTAGGCAATTGTATTTCAAAACGCCTGCAAGGTGGTTTGAAATTCTTTAAAAATAGAAATAACTGGGTAATGTTATCGAATTATTTTTCTTTGAAAATACGGGCTACTTTAGTAAACCCATAGCGAATACAATTTAAAGTAAATGCCTGCCTGCTGGTAACTTTTAATATACCTGATATATCACTTATCCGATTTTCTACCGTTTTTTGTGAGACTGATAATATATTGGCTATTTCTATCTGACTGGCACTTGTAGTATATAATGCTATTAAAACTTTTTGTTTATTAATAAGAGCATAAATTGGGACTTATTTTGTATATTTGCAAATGCGACAAAAAGATGGCCGTCATAGAAGTGCTTCAGCACAAGCGACAATTAGAGAGCAGGTAATAGATTATTTAAAAAAGCAACGAGGCACACAAAATCAAGCTGCAGAAATATTTGGTTTACACATCCGCTCTGTAAATAGAATGTGGGCAAAGTATAAATCAGGAGGTAGTAGAAATATAAAAGAGAAGAAGAGAGGCGTACAAGGCGGTAAAAAAATTAATGGCAAGCAGTCAGCCGAAGTAAGGCAGTTGATAAAAGATAAATTGCCCGACCAATTAAACTCTCTTTTGGCTTATGGACAAGAGAAGCGGTTCAACAATTAATATTTGTTAGATACGGTATAGAATTGAGTCGTTGGCAGGTAGGCAGATATTTAAAGGGTTGGGGATATACACCTCAAAAGCCTATCAGTAAAGCATTTGAACAAAAGCCTGAAAAAGTAAAAGAGTGGTTAAATAAGGAATATCCAGCTATAAAAAAGAGGGCATCCAAAGAAAATGCAGTTGTTTATTTTGGCGATGAAACAGGAATGCGAAGTGATCATCAGGCAGGCAAGAGCTATGCACCACAGGGGCAAACACCAGTGATAAAAAAGACAGGCCAACGGTTTTCGTTAAACATGATTTCGGCCATAAGCAACAAAGGGCATTTGCAATTTATGATTATAGATGGCAGGTTTAACAGCGAAGTATTTAAAATATTTTTACAACAGATGATAAAATATAGCCGACAAAAACTATATTTTATAACCGATGGACATCCGGCACACAAGACAAAAATACTCAACGAATGGTTGGCAGAAAATAAAGACAGGATTGAAGTATTTTTTCTACCGCCGTATAGTCCAGAGTTAACCCAACAGGAGTATGTTAACCAAGATGTAAAGACAAATATTATTGGAAAGAAACGACCTATTAATAAGGCTCAAATGCGTACCAATGTTGAAGATTTTATGAACGGACGAAAAAATGACAGAAAGCAAGTACAAAAATACTTTCATGTAAGCCACGTCAGGTATGCAGCTTAGACAAATTATAAGTCCTATTTTACTAAACGATTAATAACTAAATCTGTATTATTAGTTTTAATTGCAGATCAGTGTTGCCTTTTTCTTTTATACTTAAAAATGAGTTGGCGGGTTAAAAATAAAATTCATATATCATTTCAATTGATAGGTCACCTGCCAGTTGGGCAAAAGCCAGCTATACAGAACAGCTCAATCCGAAATACTCATACTTACTGGCAAACAAAGACGCATCTGATTTTGTCAAAAAATATCAAATACTAACGATTCCCCGCTATCTGCTTTTTGGGAAAGATGGAACGATTATTAATGATAACCTGCCAAATCCAGGTGATAGTGCATTTAAAAAATTAATAGAAGAATATCTTGTAAGCAGTAGTTCGGAAAAGTGATAGTTGTGGGTGTATAGTGGCAATTGCCTTTGATGGTAAGATCAATATCACTCCCCTTTTTGAAATTCCCTTTCGCTCTACTACCAAATATTATAACTTGCTCTACTTCCGGATAGCTTGAAAAAGTATTGATTAATAAATGAAAGCTTTTATCAGTAATTCCGATATGACTCATCAAATTTCTTTTTTGTAACATATCCAGCCATATTTCACCATCTGCTATTATTTCATATAAAAACCCTTCTTTGATAGTATCACGAGGAAATTTTACTTCAACTGCCTTTTTATTTCCCGAGAAATTATAGTACGGATGCTGGTTTTGGGAAAAGCTACTTTTTCTAAGGGTAAAATAAAAAAAAAGAATCGAAAGGATAGAAAATAACCCTTAAAAAAATCCCCTGATATT
>CAYHTC010000355.1:0-2398 GCA_964359445.1 uncultured Sediminibacterium sp.
CCAAAAGCGGGTCCGGTAAAAGCGCGGAAAATACCGGTAAAAAAAATTACGACATATATACTGAATGCTATCCAGTGATTACTTAGCTGGGTAGTAGTATAGTGAGTGGAAAGACCTAACAGAACCAAAGCACAGGAAAAATACAGTGCCACTCCACGAAGAAGCAGTTTTCTTTTTTCACTGATGTCTATTATATGACCGGCATACAGTGATAAGGAAACAGCCGGAATAACTTCCGACAAACCTATTAATCCGATAGCAAAAGGGTCATTGGTTAATTCATATACCCACCAGCCTACCAGGGTACCCATCATCCGGAGGCCCATAATAAAAATAAACCTACCTAACATCAGGTGCCGGTATTCCGGTATGCGAATAGCGGCAAACGGATCATGTTTTTTCATGGGTTTAGGCATAAGAGGGAATTAAATTTTACGAAAGATTCAGACTATGCCCGTTTTAAAATCATAACTCATTTTTCTAATCATACTTATCGCAGGTCTATGGCAAACTAAAATAATGCTGTCCATCCTCATAATCTTTGTCCAGTGCATCTATTACTACCTGCAGGTGTTGTTCATTTCCAAGAAAATCGGCATTACTGGCATCTATAATAATGGTCTTGATATTATGTTGTTTAATGTAGCTGGTATAGGTTTCCTGAATAGTAAACAGGTATTCATCCGCAATACCCTGTTCGTATGGCCGGTTTCGTTTTTTAATGTTGGCCTGAAGTTTTTGTACAGGTGCATGCAGGTATATCAGGATATCCGGGAAAGTTAATTGCTGGTGTATAATATCGAATAATTTCTGGTATAGCCTGAACTCCTCTTCGGGCAAATTTACTTTGGCAAACAAAAGGCATTTTGTAAAGAGATAATCTGAGATGGTCACACTTTGAAACAGATCCTTTGTGTGAATCATATCTTTCAATTGCTTGTATCTTTCGGCCATAAAGAACAATTCCAGCGGGAATGCATATTGAGAAGGGTTTTCGTAAAATTTTGGCAAAAAAGGGTTATCGGCAAATTCTTCCAGTATCAGCCTCGCATTAAAGTGTTTGGCTAATAGGTGGGTGAGGGTAGTTTTACCCGCACCGATATTTCCTTCAACTGTGATAAAATGATGCTTCATGTATAAATTCCGCGATGATGGCCAAAATTAACCGCCATCAGGTAGGATACTCAGATTTTTTTTGCACATCTAATTCATCTGAACAATCTGCCAGTAGTTGCGCAATGGTTTTATGTAAAATGGGGTGAATGATTTCCGGAGCGATTTCAAAAAGCGGTAATAGGGCGAAACGCCTGAAAGGCAGGGCAGGATGGGGTATTTGTAATAATGTAGTGGATAAAATGAGATTATCTATCAGTAAAATATCCAGATCTATGATACGGGGTCCTAGTTTTTCCTTCCTTTTCCTGCCCATAGCTATTTCAATTTCCAGCAGTTTCAGCATGAGATCTTCGGGAGAGAGAGCTGTTTCCAGGGCAAGTGCCTGGTTATAAAAAGAGGGTTGATCAGTTCTACCCCAGGCCGCTGTTTCGTAAACTTCGGAAGAATGAACGATCTTGCCGCAGAATTGTTGAATTAAGCTGACAGCTTCCTGTAAACAGGCATATCGGTTGCCCAGGTTACCGCCTATCAGCAAATAAGCTGTCTTCATAAATTGGAAGTATAATCAGGTTCAAATATCTTTAAATTCATTACCATTTAATAAAAAAATATGAAATGAGTCTTGATGATGATTATCCACCAATCGCAATGATTAATTGATTGAGCGCCATTTCGAAATAAAATAAAAATAAATATATGAAAAGTTTCTTTAAAACTTTTTTTGCTTCTTTTCTGGCCATAGTTCTTTTTACGGTCTTATGTATTCTCATTTTGATCGGAATTGTGCTGAGTGCTATATCTGATGACAAACCTATTGTAGGAAACAATGCTGTACTGGTATTGGATCTGTCAAACAATTTTAAAGAGCAGACTCGGGAAACCCCCTTCAATGCCTTATTAAAACAAACGGATAATGAAATACCTTCTTTGTATGATATGGTGAGGATGCTCCGTTTTGCACAATCCGATACCTCTGTTAAGGGGGTTTATATTTTGTGTGGTGACAATAGTAATGGATTTGCGGCAAGCGAGGAATTACGAAAAGCATTGATTGACTTCAAATTGAGCAAAAAATTTGTGATTGCTTATGGGGAAGCTATTTCCCAAAAAGGGTATTATGTGGGCAATACGGCTGATAAAATCTATTGCCATCCACAGGGTGGTGTGGACTGGGCAGGCTTTAGTTCAAATTTAATATTTCTAAAAGGGATGCTGGATAAACTGGAAATCCAGCCGCAGATATTTTATGCAGGCAAATTTAAAAGCGCTACCGAGCCACTGC
>CAYHTC010000356.1:0-2398 GCA_964359445.1 uncultured Sediminibacterium sp.
TAGACAGGTTAGTGCATCTAATCCGCCACAACGCAAAGCTGCAAACCGTTATGGGCAATATTAAACAGACTATTAAATGATTGACAAAGTAACAAATGACTTAAAAACTGCTTTACCTGGAGAACTTGTCGACTATTTAATGTCCGCATATCAAGAGATAAAAGAAAATTATTTATTAGACCGACATGAACCCTCTGAATTAAATGGAGGTAAATTCGTTGAAGCCTGTTACAGAATTTTAGAACAAGAAACTAAGGGCAGTTATACAGCTGCGGGTACTCATATGTCAGACATGATCGGAAAATTAAGAGCATTTGAACAATTACCTGCAACATCAGCCATCGAATCATATAGGATTCATATTCCCCGTGCTTTATGTATGATTTATAATATCAGAAACAAACGGGGTGTAGGACATTTAGGCGGAGATGTTAATCCTAATTTTACAGATAGTACTATAATTTGTGCCTGCTCAGACTGGATATTGGCTGAGTTTCTTCGCATTCATTATTCGTTCTCATTGAATGAAGCACAAAAACTTGTAGACAGTATTGTAGTTCGACCAACTTTTTTAGTTCATCAAATTGTGGACATTAAAAGAATTCTAAATCCAAATTTAAAGAACCGCGATCAAGTTTTAGTACTCTTAGCGTCAGAGTATCCTAATCCAATAAGCGATACCACTCTTTTCACTTGGATTGAACCAAAGAGTAAAGGAACTTTTTTAAATCTCTTAAAGCAATTGCACGCAGAAAGATTGATTGAATACAGTTCTGACAAAACTTGTTCAATATTGCCAACTGGTTTAAAGTACGTAGACAAAAATCATAAATCATTTTTAAATTCATAATCATGGAAAACAAAGCAAAAATCAGAATCAACCTTAATCTTAGAGAATTTGAAATTGAAGGTTCAGAAACCTTTATTAATTCACATTCTTCTAAAATTGAAAGTTTCTTAGAAATATTAAAAACAGCGCCACCAATTGATCCAGAACCAAAAGTACATAATAAAGAAAAAGATGGTGCTGAAGCTAAAACTGCAAAAGCAGCATCAGTTCATAAAGGAAATTCAAATAGTATTCCGGAAACATTCGGAGAGTATTATCATGACATGCCTAAGAAATCGAAGGAGGCTGACAAAATATTGCTGGCAGGCCACTTCATTCAAAGTAAAAGTGATGACAATTTATTTTCCACAAGAGAAGCAAGTGCTGCCTTACTTGAACAGGGTGTTAAACTTTCAAACTCTGCCGTTTTTATAGGCCAAAATGAAAAGGCGAAACACATTATTAAGATTTCGAAAGGTAAATTCAGAGTATCAAAAACTGGACTTGAACATATCGAAGAATTGTTGACGGGGCAAACAGAAAAATAAATACTGCCCATACATCGGCTTCAAGCAATTGGGGGGCGACCCAACGCGTCTTTCATCGGCAGAAAATATCCAGGCATTAGTTCCAGCGCGACCCAACTCGGCTGATCTGTAGAATATGTCATTTAGCTTTTGTACATTTATTCAGCGGCAGTTGCCAGGCTGGACGGAAGTGCATGCCCCAACTGCTTAAAGCCCTACCGTTGGCTGCTATACAAAAAAGACTGCTCTATGCAAAAAGTAATTACGACATTTCTACTCTGTTTTATTTTGACATATTCTTTTGGACAGACACAAAAAAAAGTTTCAACATACCTGTCAATACAATATAACAAAACAATGTATGACGTTACAAAAGGTAATAATCCTTGGGGTGTTGGACTCGGACTTCAAACATTTTTAAATAACAGCACAAAATTTAAACCGACAATTGAACTAACTGGCGACATCTACTTAGAAGATGACAAAGTTTTTAGGACTGATTCTACTGGGACTCAATTAAATGATGTTCGGGGAATGGTAAATCTTTTTGTCGGGACTTCATTCAATCCGACAAAAAACATTTACTTATCAGTTGTGGTTGGACCAAGCTTTATAAGCGGACAGACATTGTTAGGCATAAAACCTTCATTTGGTTTTTATTTTTCTAAATCGCAAAGGTGGACAGGTAAAATTTCATACATCAATATTTTTAATCGGGGCAAGACAATAAAAGAAGATTTCGGTTCTTTAAGTTTAGCAGTTGGACTTAAATTATTTTGACAGTACGGCAGCCAACATATAGGGCATAAACGAAGTGTAGCGCAGCGGAACTTCGATTTAAGCCTCTGTTGACTGAACCGAAGAGAGCCGGCCTATTTGTTATGGAGTTTCAATAATTGGTATGTGTTGCTTAAGGTTAACTATGGTGCGTAAGTTTTGGGATGGCAGGGTTAACGGCTTTCTTTTTCGTGTAGCGGCAGGAACAGTTTGTCACTTTTTTATTTTTATCAGGTACTTGTTTTTGTTTCCTGTTTTTTATTAG
>CAYHTC010000357.1:0-2396 GCA_964359445.1 uncultured Sediminibacterium sp.
CAATTGTTCCGAAAGAACTATTACAGAATGCCACTACCTGGAACCAGGGAACCTGGCTTACCGCATCTGTTACCGGCCACGCTTCCGTTGGTTTTTTAATTGCGGGTATAGGCAATACAGGTTCACTGGCTATTATCTGCATATTGGTATTACTGGGTTTTGGTTTTATGTATCAACTGAAACCTAAACCCGCTTTGAACGAACCAGGTGGGAAGAAGACTATCGACAGTGTTAAAGAAGGACTAACCTTTGTATTTAAAACCAAAGAATTGCTGGGTACACTTACCCTGGATCTGTTTGCGGTATTATTTGGTGGCGCCGTTGCCATGATTCCCGTTTTTGCCAAAGACATTCTAAAAGTTGGGGCCATAGGTTTCGGCTGGTTAAATGCCGCGGCAGATATTGGCTCCATTATCATCATTATTATACTTACGCTTTCACCGATACATACAAAACATGGAAAGAAACTACTGCTCGCAGTTGGTGGTTTCGGTGTTTGTATCATCATTTTCGCCCTCTCTAAAATTTTCTGGCTCTCCTTTGCGGTGTTATTATTAAGCGGCATATTAGACGGAATCAGTATGGTGATAAGAGGAACCATCCTTCAACTTAAAACCCCTGCTCATATGCGCGGAAGGGTTATGAGCGTCAATTCCATGTTTATTAACAGCAGTAACGAATTGGGCCAGTTTGAGAGTGGAGTTGCCGCTAAATTAATGGGCGTGATACCTTCCGTGGTATTTGGAGGCTGCATGACGGTATTCGTGGTAATAAGTACCTGGATAAAAGCCCCCGGTTTACGGAAAATGGAATACTAGATTTTTGTACCTTGTTAACTCATTTCTAACTTAACCTGTTATGCAACGCCGTTCTTTTATACGTAACACAGGACTTACTGCCGGTTTCCTTGCCTTGTCTTCCAAAGAATTATTGGCTGCATTGCTGCAACAGCCCGCATTTAAAATTCGGGCACTCAGGGGAAATGTGAGCATATTTTCTGAAAGAGGCGGTACCATTGCCTTTTATGAATCGAAAGACGGATTCGCTGTGATTGACTCACAATTTCCTGATCCTGCCAAACACCTGATAGGAGAATTAAAGAAAATAAAAGAACTGCCTGTTAAGTTCCTCATCAATACCCACCACCACGGAGACCATACCGGGGGAAATATCTCTTTTAAGGATATAGCCGAGCATGTGGTTGGACATGAAAATTGTTTGGCCAATTACAAAAGGGTTTCAGAGCAAAATAAATCGCTCGATAAACAATTATTTCAGGATATTACTTTCGGCGATAGCTGGAAACAAAAGATAGGAAAGGAAAAAATACGGTCCTACTATTTTGGAGCCGCTCATACCAATGGTGATGCTATCATTCATTTTGAACATACTAATATTGCACATATGGGCGACCTCCTGTTTAACAGGATGCACCCGTTCATAGACAGAAGTGCGGGCGCTTCCATCAGTAACTGGATACAGGTATTACAAAAAGCCCGTAATACATTTGATAAGGATACACAATTTATTTTCGGCCATGCGGCAGATCCGGAGAAAATTACGGGAGGTAAAGAAGATCTGGCCGCATTTGAAGCGTATCTGCAAAAATTACTGGATTTTGTCAGCGCTGAAATCAAAGCAGGTAAATCAAAAGAAGAGGTCATTAAAAATAAAGATGTCCCCGGCCTTAACTGGAAGGCCCCGGGCGCTGAAAGAAGCCTTACAGCCGCCTATGATGAACTTACTTCAAAGTAACCCTTAGCTTTTCCAGAACGTAATAGACGGCCGGACAAAAGCTTGCATTTTTTAATGTGATCAGTGGCCGCTTGAAAAATACATCTTCATCGGTATAAGGGAACCGATGACAGTCGGATGGCCTTGCTTCATAAATACTGCAATAATTATCCGCTCCTAAAAAAGGACAGGGTTTGTTTTGGGTTACGTAATCACCATCCGTATCCAGGAATAAGTAGGTCTCTATAAAATCACCTTCTTTCATCCCCAAATGTTTGCTGATGCGTTTGATATCCGGCGTTTTAAACCGTGGCGAGTAACTTTTACAGCAATTCGCACATTGCAAACAATCAATATGACTGAATGCCTCATCATGCAGGTCCGGTAATTGTTTTAAAGTTTTATTCTTATTTTTTTCAGCGTTTTGCAATACCCGTTTGTACTGTTTTTCGTGTTCAGCGCTGCGTTTTTCCCAATTATCTAATTTTACTTCATTCATAATACATACTATTCATTTTGCCCTTTTATCTGCACTTTCCAATATAATGTTCTACAAGATTAAACTGAAATAAGGGCATTCCGGCATATTTACTTTATTTTTCAGCAGATGCCCGCTTAACCGGTAGCTGTTCATTCACACCCTTTCCCCAAGTTCAATAAGC